>JBAXGK010000037.1:0-12009 GCA_037139435.1 Candidatus Omnitrophota bacterium
CATTATAACAACGGAGGCTTCTTACTTTTATTGATTCCTATTCAGGAGGTAGGGAACACCCCTTCTCAATCCTCAAACCCCTCCGTTTGAAAAACCTCGATCCTGGCCTCTGGAAGCTCCTGCTCTGCAATCCCCGCCTTCTCGATCGCGCAACTCTCAAAAAAAGTTTTTGCGTCCCACCCAGTCTCGGTCGCCACTTCGGGGAGATAAACTCCTTTTTTCCATCCACAAGTCACGATAATGCCATCCGTTCCGGTCCGAATATCTTTGTAACTTTTTACCGGCACAGGCTCCGTAAGAAGCGAGACGTGGATCTCAAGATCCTTAAGTTCGTCCGAACCCAGCGGTGGAAACCGCGGATCCTCAAACGCAGCCGCAAGCGTCATATGAGGAATGCTTTTTCTGAGGGGTTCTGCTCCCAGGATGTGCCCGATACAGCCCCGTAACCGGCCGTGCAGCTTGAGCGTGACAAAGATCCCGCGCTTTTGTTCCATGACTTCATGGCTTAGCTCGAGCTTAGGTTCGGACCCACGCGTTAAGCGCGCCCTCAAGAGTTCGCGGACATAAGATAAAATTTTTTTTTGTTCATCTCTACTAAGCATAGATCGACTCTAGAGTTGTCAGTGTTGTTTGAAAACCATGGCCGCATAACCCACAACCGAACTTCGATCCCCGGTCACGTCCCCCGAATTCGCGTATCGAACGAGGTTCGGACCGGACCATTTCATTTTCTTAGCGAGCAAGATCGAGGTCAAAACAGGGCCCATACCACAAGCTTCCGCCTCCTCTTTGGCGTAGGCGTCATAGATCGCTTCGGCATTCCCTTTTTCGAAGAGAGCGATCAGGGCTTTGTCCTTCCTGAGGGCCGTTTCATAGGGATGAAAATGAGAGAGATCGGTTGTCGCTACCACAAGTGTATTCCGACCCACGAGCGTCTTGGCTAAAGCTTCCGCGAGAAGCGTGCTGTTTGTGATGTTCTGAACACCCATATAGATGGGAACTATCTTAAGCCCTGGGATCGTTTCTTGAAGAAAGGGAATCTGGACCTCCAGGGAATGTTCTTGGAGCCGGCCGGGTATCGCGTTCTGAAAAAGGGGGTGAAACATTTGGATCTGCTGAGCAAGTTCGCGATCCACGGGAACGCGTCCGAGCGGGGTCTCATAAGCGGCGACATCATCCACGAGCACGCCTTGCAAGAAAACGCGATGCAAAAAAGCAATGATGACAACGCTGTCGAACTTCTGGCCCTCCACGGACTTGTACGCTTCGGCCGCAACCTGCCCTGAGTAGTCATAACCCGCGTGCGGTACGATCAGCCCTCGGACATCGGAGGAAGGAACACTCTGAGCTGCAGTCAAGAATTGCCGGACCTTCTTTCTGAGAAGTTCCGGTTCTTCAGGATAGAACTGTCCGCTCACCACCGCCGTGCGGACCTTGTCTTGGGTCTTCATGCCTTACCTCTTAGCGTGAAGTTCAGATTTTATTTTACCTCTAAAAAAAACTTAAAAATTTTTAAAGGCAGGAGAAAAACCAAAGCAGATTAAAGCTGTTTCTCTTTGATAATGTCGAGGAAAACACTCAAGACTTGAGGATCGAAATGGGTCCCGGATTCCGCCCTCATCATTTTGAGCGCCTCCTCATGGGAAAAAGCATGGCGATAGGGGCGGGTCGTGGTCAAAGCATCATAGACGTCCGCCACTGTAAGAATGCGCGCGCTGAGCGAGATCTGCTCCCCTTTCACGCCATCCGGGTAACCGGAACCGTCGTACCATTCCTGATGGTGCCGAACGATCTCACGAAGGTCCTTGAACGTACGGAGCGGCGCGATGATCTTCTCGCCCTTCTCGGCATGAGTTTCCATGATCTTGCGTTCTTCCGGAGTGAGCTTCCCCGGCTTCAAAAGAATGCTGTCCTCGATCGCAATCTTCCCAACATCGTGCAGGAATGCCGCATCCCGCAGGGTTTGAATTGTTTTAGAATCCATCTTCATCATTTCCGCAATCCGCACGCAAAATTCGGCGACTCGCTCCAAATGTCCGCTCGTGTAAGCATCCCTTTCCTCTACGGCGACCGCCAAAGCGGCAATCGTTTCCACATAACCCCGCTCAGCGTCTTTTGCTAAGCGTGAATTTTCCGCCGCGATCGCGATCTGGCTCGCTACGTGTTCAAGCAGAGTGGCATCATCCTGAACAAAAGGCTGTTCATTGCCTTTATTCATGACCAGCACGCATCCCTGGTTTTGGTTCTTGTAACGAAGGGGCACGCAAAGAAGAGTCCGATAGGTCAGATCGTCTGGATCTTGCGCCGTTTCCGAAGAGCCCTCCGAACGATTGATGATAAGCGGACGCTTTTCCTGGCTCATCCAGGTCAAGGCCGAGGACTTTTGCACTGCAAGTCGCAACAGCTTCTCACGCTCTTTGCCCCAAGCGACCGCCTGACTGAAAAAATTTTCCCCGCCCGTCTCTCCGAGCAGAACCACCGCCCCGCTTTCGGCCCCCATGGCTTTAACCATGCTTTCCGTGATCAGATCCAGGAGACCTTCGGTCTTTTCCTCGGAGGTGATCACCAACCCAATTTTTTTCATGAGGTCCTGGATCACCGACCTTGACTGTTCCAACTGCTCGACCTGATGTTCCAGGTTCTGGTTCACCCCATTAAAAACTTTGACAAGATTCCGGATCTCTTCGGACTGGTCCTTCACCGAGATCCCGCCCGCGAGAGCCTTGCCGTCCATCAGATCTTTGGCGCTCCGAGCCATGATCGAGATGGAGGAACCAATTTGCCGGATAATCCAATACCCTACAAGAGAGCAACAGAGAGCGAGAAACACAACGAGCTGCAGGTCCACGCGATACCCTTGCTGCGGCAAGGGGCTAATAAGGAAAAAAATCATATACAGCATGATCGAGATGGGGACTATCGCCATGAGGAAAAAAGCGATGGCCATCTTGCTGTTAATGCTGCTGCTGTCCACAGTTTGGAATTGCATGAACTTCTGCTTTGCAGATTGGGTGTCGCTCATGTTTTTTATTCTACTCTATGAAATGGTTTCCATCATCAGGTTTTATTTCATCCGTCATGGGACCCTAATGGGGACCGAGGGATGTCTGGCATTCGCTGCGACGGGAGTTTATAATCAATTTCACTTAAGGAGGATCCAACGCCATGTCAACCCCATCCAAAGCTTCAGCCACTCAGACGCGGGATTTCGTCGCGGAGGCTCTCAACCTCGAAAGTCTTGTGACTTATCAAAAACATTCGGTCGTCAGCAAACAGATCCTGAATAAAAAAGCAGGGACGCTTACTTTGTTCGCTTTTGATAAAGGCGAAGGCTTAAGCGAGCACACCGCCCCCTATGACGCCTCGGTCCTCATTCTCGATGGTAAAGCCGGGGTCACGATCGGAGGGAAACTCTACAGCCTAAAAAAGGGTGGGATGATCATTATGCCCGCGGGTGTGCCCCATTCACTCAAAGCGGTCGTGCCTTTCAAAATGCTCCTCATCATGATCCGCTCCGCGGAATAAAAAAAGGGCGGATTGTTTCCCATGGAAACAACCCACCCTTTTTCTGATGAAAGCTCTTCTTATTGTTTCTTTTGAGCCCGTCGCTCCGTATGAACCGCCTTCCGTTCCTGGTGAAGCTGTTTTTTGTCTGCCTTGACTTCTTTTTTGGCTACTTTTAATGTTTCTTTGTCCCCTGTCCTTTGTTTGACATTTTCTTGATGCGTCGCTTTGAGCTGCGCCTTTAGCTCCTTGGCTTTTTCTTTATCTCCCGCCAGCTTCGCCTCTTTGATCTGAGCTTTGAGGGTTGCTTCCTCCGACTTAGCCGTTTGAGAATTTGTTTTCATGGTCTCGTGCTGTGCGACTACCGCTTCTTTATCTGCCGAGAGCTCCTCCTTCAAATTCGTCTCCATAGTGTCGGTCGCCTCTTCCGCATAGAGGTTCACCACTCCAAGCATCATGCCGAAAAAAACAACCGCCATCAACATCCCAAGAATCTTTTTCATCTTAAATCCTCCTTTTGATTGCTCAACATGGAATCATAGACCTGACGGCTTCATTCTACACCCAAGGAACCCAGCTGCAAACACCCGGGGTGCCCGTCGCCTACCTAAAAATTGAACTTTGACGTCCTGAGTTTCTTCCTTCGGGATCTCAAGCATGGAGCGCCGTGCGTACGCGAGCGAATTCGCCACAAAAACATCCGGCATTTGCTGGATGCGGATATTATAGACATTGACGCTTTCGTTGAAAAATTCACGCCGGTCCGCGATCTCATTCTCAAGACCGGAAATACGCGTCTGAAGCTGAAGAAAACTCGCGTTCGCCTTGAGGTCCGGGTAATTCTCGGACACCGCAAAAAGCGTTTTGAGCCCCGCTGTCAGTTGATTCTCGGCCTTGGTCTTGTCTTCGATCGAAGTCGCGCTCATAAAGGACGTCCGCGCCTGCGTGATCTTCTCAAGCACCGATTGTTCGTACTTCATATAACCCTTACAAGTCTCGATCAACTTCGGCAATTCATCATGCCGCTGCTTCAAAAGCACATCAATATTCGCCCAGGCCTTATCAATATTGTTCTTCACCTGGATCAGACCGTTGTAGATCCCCACAAAATACCCGATCAGCCCGAGCACCACAAAAACCACGATCGCTAAAACCACAAGCCCCATAACCGCCTCCTTGCCCCGTTAGAGATAGGAAGCACCCGCTAAGGCACTTCCGTTTCTATTTTTCAAACTCGCTACAAAATTAGATCCAAAACCATCCTGCGCTAAAACTCCGCCCGCCGTTAAATCTCTAACGGGGTAAATTTAGAACATACTTTTAAAATAATGCGCGATTAGAAAAAAGAGACACGCTACGGTCAATATCGGCCCGCCGTAAAGGAAGAGATACATCTTCCCCCCTAAGGATAATAGCAGGTCTTTCTCGCTTTTATCTGAGAGGCAGAAAAACGGGGCTCCTTCCTTCTGGATACAGGCATTATCAGTCCCTTTGTCTGAAAGTTCCATAAGGGGGTTCTTCGCGGCAGCGCCCATCACATAGAGCAGATCGCCAGGCAAGACATATTGTTCGGCACAACGAAGCTGTTTATCAAATCCCATGAACCCGTGAGGTTCGACTCCGAGAGAGATAAGCCCCTGTTCAAAGGCTTGCTTGTCTTTTCCCCCGAAGGAATTTAGCTGGTATTGACGGTCAACGTCCAGAAAAAGTTCTGCGCCCACCGGGTTAACAAGAACTCGCCCGGTATCATCTTCCAGAAAGAACCAGTCGGGGGTTGCGAATTCCTTGATCGTGACCCAGCTGCCGCTTTTTCCGGAGCTCCGGTATTCTTCGATCTTGTAGTGAAAAAAAACACTATCGGCCTGAGCGAAGGGACTTTTCACGGTCCCTTTGAAGGATTGGGCCTTGCCCTTCACCTCCACAAGCCCCATAGCCATACCCCGGACCGTAGAGGTCGGGATATCCTCGATCAATTTCTTTTTCTTACGTAACTGAAATCCACCCCAGAATCCCACAACGCCCAGGACGGCGCCAATGCAGAGACTCGCAAAAATTTTTCCTTCAGAATCACTGGACGAATTCATGCCAAGACCTCTTTCCGCCCCCCCCCACCTTAACGGGGCTGAACTTACCCGATCCATTGCAGAGACCATCGGCTACTTAGATACAAACCTTTTATCTTTCTTAGCCTCTATTTTATCTATTTCCTGTAGGCAAACCATCAAAAACTGGCACCGTTTCAAGTTTGATTTTGAAGGTGTGAACGATACAATACATAAAGCAGCTGGAAATTGCGGATCCACAGTTTCCAACCTGAAACTGTCCTCGCGCAGAATAGAGCCCTATGAAATCGATCGTTCCGACGAAATACTGGCAGAAGCTTGCGGAGGGAAAGATCCAGTGCGATCTCTGCCCTCGCCATTGCAAACTCGCAGAAGGTCAGCGCGGGTATTGTTTTGTAAGAGCCTGTCAAAACGATCAAATCGTACTCACCACCTACGGCCGCTCGAGCGGTTTCTGCGTAGATCCCATTGAAAAAAAACCTCTCTTCCATTTTTACCCCGGAACGCCGGTCCTGTCTTTCGGCACCGCCGGATGCAACCTGGGATGCATGTTCTGTCAGAACGCCGACATAAGCCACTCCCGCGAAATGGACACGCTAGCCGATGCCGCCTCCCCGGAGCTGATCGCGAAGACCGCAGAAGCCCTAAAATGTCGGAGCGCCGCCTTCACGTACAATGAACCGCATATCTTCCATGAGTACGCCATCGATGCCGCGAAAGAATGTCGTAAGCTCGGGATCAAGACGGTTGCCGTGACGGCAGGTTCCGTGTGCGCCGCGCCCCGGAAAGAATTTTATGAATGGATGGATGCTGCCAATGTGGATTTAAAAGGGTTTACAGAAGAATTCTATAAAAAATATGCGGATAGCTCCCTGCAGCCCGTGCTTGAAACACTTCTTTATCTTAAAAAAGAAACGAAGGTCTGGATCGAGATCACCACACTTCTCATCCCGGGCCTAAATGATTCCGACAAAGAGCTGCAAGCCCTGGCCTCCTGGATCGTGAAAAATTTGGGGCAGGATGTCCCCCTCCATTTCACGGCATTCCATCCGGCGCATAAGATCCTCGATATCCCGCCCACACCGGTCTCAACACTCCGCAAGGCCCGAGAAATCGCGCTCGCAAGCGGTATCCGTTATTGTTACACAGGAAATGCCGAAGACCCCGAAGGAGAAACCACCTTTTGTCACTCGTGCGGAAAAAAACTGATCGGCCGGAACTGGTATGAGCTGACGGAGTGGAATTTGAAGGAAAATGGCTCGTGCAAATTTTGCGGCACGATGTGCGCAGGCGTTTTTGAACCCTCCCCCGGGAACTGGGGATCGAAACGCTTCCCCGTCAGGCTCAAACCAGCCTAGAGACTTCAGACATCAGCATAAACTTCCCGGTTTTTTTCCTTTTCGTCATTGTCTGTTATCTGTGGTCTGTTGTCTGTGGTCTGTTGTCCGTGGTCTGTTGTCTGAGCAGTTGATCGCTATACGAGTCCGCCACAAGGTCTGTTGTCCTTATCCCCAGAAGCTTCTGATAGAACTCGCATTGCTTTCTTAGTTTCGCGGAAGCTTGTGCGGGACCGAACACTTCGATCTCCATAAAATCCCCGAGCCTTTTCACCCGGTCAATGTGGAACTTGGCGTTTTTGACGAAATAGATCTCACGTTTTTTATCAACAACGGTCAGAACGCCAAGTGTTCGGGTCAGGATTTTTTTGAGAGGTGTCTTTTTCAAACAAGGGAAAAGCGTGGAATCACACTTTTTGGAATTCTTTTGATCGACACGTTTGTAATAGATGAGAGCGTTTTCGATATTCCCTTCGCGCAGTTTTAACCGGCCGTCGGGAACGCGGAAATACGTGTCGATCTGATGATCGAGACCTTTGAAGGACGCACCGCGGGCGAGAAGGATCTTCCGGATGTGTGCCGGATCGGGACACCGCGCCTTGATCTCGAGACTCAGGGAACCCATCGACTCTTTAGGACGGTTTAAAAGGAAGCGTGAAGGTGAATGTGGAACCCTGACCCGGCTGACTATTGACTCCGATCTTTCCACCGTGAGCTTCCACCATACGCTTGGAGATCGCAAGCCCCAACCCGGTGCTTTTTTCGCCGGCCGTCGGAAGAACGTTGGTCCTGCCAAAATACTGGAACATTTTTGAGATCTCTCCGTGGGGAATGCCCGGCCCCTGATCGATGACCGAGATCGCAACCTTAGTTTCCAAAAGAACGGCCCGTAAAATAATCCGGCTCTTGGGCTCTGAAAATTTAATCGCATTCGTAACGAGATTATTGATGACCTGATCAATGCGCGCGGGGTCCATGATCACTTTGGGAAGATTTTCGGGGACTTCCAAAATAAATTCTATCGATTTGATTTTAGCTAAAAGTCTATTATCCTCGGCATTTTTCTTCAGATAATCCACAAGATCGGTCTCCTGCGGGTCCATCGCCAAGTGACCCGCCTCGATCGCGCTGACATCCAGGAGATCGCTGATCAATGCGAGCATTTTTTCACAATGATGAGAAATAGCCTGGACCGAGCCCTTCTGTTCAGGCGCCAGCTCACCTATCTGCCCTGCTAAAAAAAGGTCTGCGTAACCCTTGATGACCGCGATGGGGCTCCGGAGATCATGGGCGGCGATCCCAAGGAATTTGTTCTTCAAATCGTTAAACCGGACCACCTGCTCGTAGAGCCGGCTTTTTTCCAGGGTCAAAGCGAGCTGACCCGCAATTTCCTGGAAAAGCTCCACATGAGCATTCTGATACTCGTGTGTCTTCATGCTGGAGAAAAAAATGAACCCGATCGGTTTCCCCGAGGCCACCAGGGGACATGTCAAGCTGGACCGCATCCCCTCCTCCACGATTCTTCTTGTGGAATCCGAACAGGGGTGCTCCTTAAGGTAGGCTTCCAGATCGTTCAAGATGCGCGGCTCACCCGTCCGCAGAACTTTTTCGAGGCTACTTCCGTTCATGACAGCCGAATAATCCTTCCCGAGCTTGACTTCGGCCGCCTCGGAGTGCGCCCAATAGGCCCGGAGCTCCGTGTTCTCTTTCTCTAAAAGCGAAAAGCCGATACGGTGGTAAGGGATAACCGAATGGAGGGCGTCATAAGCATAGTCCAAGACCTCATCGAGAACTTTCCCGGCGTTGATCTTCTCCGTGATGAGGAGAAGCGCTTTCAGTTCTTCTTCCCGTGTGGCCATGAGTCTCCTTCTAAAAAATAATCTTGAAAATTGAGATTATCCAGACTTTTCAGCTCTTCTTCGAGATGGCAGGACGGACTGCCAAAATCTCCACTTCCCGATAAAGCCTCGGGCGATGTGAAATAGGCCTCGCGCTGCTCCCCAAGCCCGTCTTATTGGCTCTTGCTAAAGGGGTTTAACTTCTTGAGACTGCTCGCAGCGCTCTTAACACCGCCAGCCAGTTCTTTTGTTGTGTTTTCGACTACACCCGCCGTACTTTTAAGCGCCCTGCCTGCCTGACTCGGATTCGCCGCAGCCGCCTTCAAAGCATCCAGACTTTTTGCCGCATTCTCGGCAGCCAATTTTGCGGAGGCATTCAAAGCATCCGTGACAGTCCCCTGAAGTCCATTGATGTCAAAATTCACAAGGTTGGATATTCCGGAGCTCATCATAGCCTTGAGAACGATCAAGCGCGTCACGCTGTAAAGGTCGGTGATGTTCTCGTAGGTTTGATCAATGTTGATCTTAAATTCTTTGTTCACGGGCTGGCCGCTGGAATAATCCGTGTAAACAACCTTGCCGATCTTAAGGCGCATCCTGTCGATCTGGACCGGTATGGGTTTTGCGGGAGCCTTCGGCGCCTGCTTTGTGGTTTGGGCCGGAGTTTTTTGCGTCCCCTGAAGCGCTTTCAGGCGGTCCAGATTGAGCTCGCCTTTTTCGTTTTTCACGACCGTGAACTGCTCCATATCAAATTCGATATCCTTCAAATGGATCTTCCCAGTAAGAATTGCGGCACGCTCGTACGCCACAAGGATCTTGGGAATATTAACAAGCGTTGTGTCATGAAATCCCGCGGGGTTTTTAAGCACCAACCCCTCGATATCCACGGCGGTATGCACGATATCAAGATCGAACTTCTGGATGGAAAGCGGCATCCCGGCCACGACACGCGCACCGGTCTCCATCGCCGCCTTGATCACGACGTTACGGGCGAGCACCAAAACGACCAAGACCACGACTACGAACATCACGAGCTTCATGAGCAGTTTCATGTTTTCCTCCTCAAAATTGAATCTTGTTTAAATCCAAAAACCATAAAAACGGTGCACAACGAACGCATCAATGTACCACTGATCTTTTTTCCGGGATAGACGTTTTGATGGGACGTCTGAAAATTGCATCTTCGACCGCGAGCTCTTTGCGCGCGTGAATGCGCCCGAGATGATACTCGATCCGCTCTTGGGGAATATCCAATTGCCCGAGGACCAGACGGTTCAGCTCGTGACTCGCTTCCCACTCTTCCGTGACCACGATATCCGCCCCCAGCTCATACAGTTGCGGCATTTGCCCCTGATAACGCGTCCGGACCGCCAGCATCACCTCCGGGTTGAGCCCCTGCACCACGCGAATGATCTGTGTGATGCCAAGCGGATCGGGAAAACTCACGATGACCGCTCGCGCGCGACTGATCCCGACCCTCTTCAAGACCTCCTGATTGGCCGCGTCGCCATAAATAGCTTTCATGTGCATCTTCTTAGCTTCGCGCATCTTGACCGGATTCATTTCTATGATCACGAAGGGAACTTTTTCTTGCTGAAAGGCTATCGCCAGATCCTGGCCCGTCGGCCCGAACCCGCAAAGGATCACATGCCCTGTCAGGGAAGAAAGCGTACGATCCTGCTTGGCCCAGCTTTTGGGAGGAACACCAAAGATCACATAGCGGCTGAGGATCCTCAAGACAAACGGGATCGCCGCAAAGAGAAGCGGCGTCATCAGCATGGTCAAAAACGCCGTCGAAAGAAGGACCTGATAAAGCTCCGGCGTAATATGCCCCGACCCGCGCGCCATTTCGATCAGAAGGAATGAAAACTCCCCGATCTGCGAAAGGATGATCCCCGTGATCACCGCAACCCGCGGCGGAAATCCGAAAGCCATGATCAAAAGTGTCATGATGAAGAAATTAATGAAGAGCACAAGACTCACGACCGAAAGCACGAGGAAGATATGCGTCAGGAAGAAGTGGATGTCGAATAAAAGCCCGATCGAGACGAAGAAAATGCTCACGAAAAGATGGCGGAATGGGATGATGTCGCCGATCAGCTGGTGCGAAAATCCGGTATTCGCGAACATGAAACCGGCTAGAAGCGCACCGATGGCCATGGAAAGCCCGAGGGCGCCGCTCCCCCATGCCATCCCGAGGCACACCACGACCGAGAATAGAAAAAAGATCTCGCGGTTCCGGATCGCGGCGACGCGATAAAGAAGCTGCGGAAGAAGAAAACGAGAAAAGACAAAAGCCCCGGCCAAAAGCAGCACTGTCTTAAGAAACGCCATGCCCAGCGCCATCACCACCGAACTCATGGACTGCCCGAAGGCTGAAAGAAAGATCATGAGCGGCACGACCGCGAGATCCTGAAAGATCAGGATCGAGATCGCGATGCGACCGTGTGGAGAATCGATCTCTCCGCGATCCATCAGATATTTCAGCACGATCGCCGTGGAGCTTAAAGCGATGACCGAGCCCAGAAAAAAACCTTCGTAAAAGGTCCAGCCGCGCCACCATCCAAAGGCCATCGAAGCGCCGATCGAGATGAGGATCTGCAAACTCCCGCCGATCACCGCGATATTTTGCATCCCGCGCAAACGCTCCACGGAGAACTCCAGCCCGATCGTGAGCATCAAAAGCACCACGCCGAGTTCCGCCAACATCCGGATATGCTGACTGTCGGAGAGAATGCCAAGCACCTGAGGCCCAATGATCACGCCTGTCAGGAGAAATCCAAGGATGGTCGGGAGATGGAATTTTTCGAAGATCACGGCGACCACCGTAGCCATCGCAAGGACCAGGAGGATCTCGGTTAAAAATGAAGTATTGGCCATGAGCTCCTTTAAAGATTTTAGAAATGAACTCTAAGACAAAGACAGTATACAAAATCTCACGACCCATAATCCAGAGATATGAGCCGGAAAGAGCGGCGGAAGACGTTACACCTACGACGCCATAACTTTTTCCGCCGCACACCGTACGCCTTGCGCCAACCCCGTTGTCTTAAATCCGGCTTTGTGTTGGTTGAAAAATTGAGATTCCAGCCGTTAATTAAGGAAGAACGCGGGAAATCCAAATTATTATTTTGGAACAGCACTGAAAAGTTTGATGGCGCGAAATTTCTCCCGGAGCACAGGATGAAGCTTGCTTCTCATGAGAGGTCTATAAATGGGTTCTTTCGTATTAAGTGTTGAATCTTGGGTTTAAGAGGCCGCAGTGTT
>JBAXGK010000038.1:0-11845 GCA_037139435.1 Candidatus Omnitrophota bacterium
CCTTTTCTTCCGCGCTTATTATCGCTGCTCCCGTGTTCGCCGGACTCTGCGTCCAAATGCTGCTTCAACCTGAGACGATCGAGCCCCGGGGCGTTATGGGAAGCGCGAAAGATCACGCTTCCGCCGTCACCACCATCGGCGCCGTTAGGAACTTTCTTGTGGTCCTTGCGGTGATTAAAACTTTCACAGCCTTTGCCGCCGCGCCCGCCCTGAATTTTCAGATGTATTTTATCAACCAGCATAGTCCCAACACCTTTCAATTAAAAAAACATTTTTGAAATTGGGGCAGTCCCAATTCCAATCGATCGAAGCAAAGCTGAGATTGGGGCTGCCCTGATTACCATTTGAAAAAAGAAAATAAAAATCAGGGCTGTCCTGACTGCCATTACGAAAAAAATAATAAAAGTCAGGATAGAGATCCTTAAAAAGAGAAAAGGCCAAAAAGCTTAGGTTCGCTTTTTAGCCTTTTCGAACTTGGTTGGAACTGGATTAACTCGGAATGATATGGACAGATCGGTTCGCCCGGAACTCCACGATCCCAGCTCGCTTCGCGAAAAGAGTGTAATCGGTGCCAATCCCGACAAAATTCCCGGGATGGTACCGCGTCCCGCGCTGACGGACGATAATACTACCCGCGGTGACCTTCTGTCCGCCATAGGCCTTGACACCCAAGCGTTTGGAATTGGAGTCTCTTCCGTTAGTTGTACTTCCCTGACTTTTTGTATGTGCCATGTTTTCCTTTAAAAATGCTGATTAGCACTGCGTTACTGTTGATTTTAAGGGTTCGCAGTGCTATACCGTTAACCCATAAAAATTAATAATGGAGAACGGTATTAGCTAACTTTGATCTCTTTGACACGCAAGCGAAGCAGATCCTGCCGATGTCCCTGTTTCTTCCGGGAGGACTTACGACGGCGCATCCGGTAATGGACCAGCTTGGGGCCTCGAAACTCCCCGAGATTTTCGCAAATGATCTTGGCTCCCACGATCACCGGGGTCCCGACCTTCACTTGTCCACCATCCTGAACGAGCATCACCTGATCCAAAATAACCTCTTTTTGGCCTTCGGCGATTTCCAGCAACTCAACTTCGATCACCTGCTGGGGTGCCACCCAATACTGCTTAGACCCCGTCTCAACGATTGCATATTTTTCCATCGGAATGACTCCTTTGACTGTAAGAGAGCGCATATCTTATGAGAATTCATTAGGACTGTCAATGCTTTTTAAAAAGCCGCAACCTATTGAAATAAATGAGGTTAGGCGTTTTTTTGAAAGGCGCGCAAAAAAAAACAGCCCCGCTCTAGGTGGCTCTCTTTTTCCAATCGTTCAGCGACCAATCAAAGGCGGGATATTGGATCTTGTATTTTGCGTCCTGGAGATACTCTTCCTTAGCCTCATCTTCGAGATAATACGCAAAAAAAGAAAGGACGGCGTTATCACTCTCAGAAAACTTGCCGCGAGGTTCGGGGTTCCCGAAATCCAGCTTGAAATCGTTTCCATACCACTTGAAGATCTTCGAGATCCGTATTTTTTTCCGGCCCGGGGTTATATCTACGTTGGCCGGATCTGTTACAAATTGTCTCGTTAAAAGAAAAAGCTGTCCTTCCACCTTAGGGCCCGTGAATGCCTCACGCATCAACTTCGGACCATCTTTGGCGGCAACAGAAAGCGCCAGATGGATCTTTTCGTCATGATACACCCCGATCAGATTCGATGCCCGGATATCGTTCAAACTGAGTTTAAAACCGTTTGACGCAATATCCCAAAAACTCGGGATCTTCTGGACGGTAGTCACAGGATAATTTTCAACCACCATCTTAATCAAAGCAACATGATACGCATTAAGCCAATACGCCAGAGCCTCTTCCCTTGGCCAGGAAACGATCTTCGGCTCCGCCGCCAGCAAAAGCGCCAAACAATCGTTTAATTCCTTGGGGTCCTTGGAAATCGACTGATAATCCACCTCGCCCTTTTCATTAACATTTTTTTTGAGAAAGGCATCCCAAGCAGAATAGTCAAAACCTGTTGCCGCATGAAGCCCTGAGGGAAAGAAACACAGCAGAAGAAAAAAAGAGACAAATATTTTTTTACGCAGACTCATAATAAATAACCTAGAAACGAATGCCGTGCTGTTTAAGGAAAAGCTGATCGTCATCGTTCAGTTCACACTTAAGCTCCCCAGAACGAAGGTGCTCGCTCATAGCCCCCTCTTCGAACATCTCGCCGATCTCATCAAATTCTTCCGGAGAGAGAGGCGCCATGTTGAGAAAGAAAATATTCACGTCAGGGCTTTTATCTTTCAAATCTTTTAAATATTTCATCATCTCGGCGGGACTTTTCCCATCCACAGGATACTGGCCCATGATCTTTTTAAGAAGTTGCATCAGTTGCTTCATGTTCTGTTCGAATTCTTTTTCAAAGCTCATGACTACTCCCTCCCAATAAAAAATGGATAAAAACGTTCGTTCTATCGATGATCGTCTAAAAAAGCTTGAGCCGCCAAAGCCGCCGCGCAACCTTCGCCACAAGCCGAAACCAATTGCCGCACGGCTCCCTTTCGCACTTCCCCGGCCGCAAAAACCCCGGGGACAGAAGCGGCTAACGAGGCATCGGTCACCACATACCCCTTTTCATCAAGCGCGACAAAACCCTTCGCGATAGAGCTATTGGGATCGTGCCCGATAAAAACGAAAACACCAGCAACCGGCACCTTCTGGATCTCACCGGTCTTCACATGCTTCAAAAGAACGGCTTCCACTTTCTTTTCGCCTTCAATTTTATCAACAACCGTATCCCAAATAAAGCTTATCTTGGGATTCATTTTAGCGCGTTCCTGCAGGATAGGGCTTGCGCGCAATTTGTCGCGACGGTGAACGATTGTCACCTGCTCGGCGAACCGCGTCAGAAAAATACCCTCCTGAAGAGCGGAATCTCCTCCCCCAACCGCAATCACCTTCTTACCTTTAAAAAAAGCCCCGTCACAGGTCGCGCAATATGAGACACCTTTGCCCGTAAGCTCTTTCTCGTTAGGAATCCCTAGGGTGCGAAATGAGGCGCCCATCGCGAGAATAACCGTTCGAGCGGTATAGTGCGACTCTGTGCCGACCGCCTCAAAAAGATCTCCCTTTCGCGAAAGGCTTTTTACTTCTTCGTAAACAATTTCTGCGCCATAGCGTACGGCTTGCGCTTCCATTTTCTGAGCGATCTCTGGCCCCAAGACACCGTCCGTGAAACCGGGATAATTCTCCACCAGATCGGTCGAGGCGATCTGCCCTCCCACAACGAGCTTTTCGAAAAGGATCGTGGAAAGATTGGCTCGCGAGTTGTAGAGAGCCGCGGTCAGACCCGCTCCCCCACCGCCAATGATCATCACATCATAGATCTTTTTATCCATACACTAGATCTCGTAAACGCTCGCTGTTTTTAATATCTCGTCTTCAACAAAAACAGGGACTTGGGCGCGTAAAGCGATGGCCACACTATCGGAAGGTCGGGAATCGATCACCACCTCTTGTCCATCTTCCTTGAGAATATGCAGCTTGGCATGGAACGTATTATTCTCGAGTTTGTCGATCACGACCCGCTGGAGTTTGCCCCCTAGTTCCTGAACGATCTTGAGCATCAGATCATGAGTCATCGGCCGCGGAGGCTTGACGTTCCCTAACTTCAACTTGATGGCATGGATTTCCGGCAAGCCAATCACGACGGGAAGAAACCGATTTCCGTCTTTTTCCCGGAAGACCACGAGCTGCTCATGCCGATTCTCATCGACCTTGATCTTGCTTAAGACCATTTCAATCATCAATGGCCTCGGGATGCTTGTGGGACTTGTGGAATTCAGAAGGAGTAGGAACACTCGCGGGTTTGCGTTGTTCCAAAACAGGGATCTCCTGTTTTGTTTTCTCGCCCAAATGTCGTTGGGCCTGCTTGGCTTCGATCACTTCGCGCTCAATCGTTTCCTGTTCCGCCAGGAGTTTGCGCATATCCTCCTCGCGCTCACGGATCTCGGATTCGATCTTCTCCTGTTGCTTCACCACCTGTTTCAGGCGCGCCTCTTTGGTCACGAGTTGTTCATGGAGCTGCGCCTTCTTCTGCACCGTCTCACGCTGATCCAGCTCGGAATGAAGCTGACGGATCTGCTTCCGGGCATTTTCAAGATCCATCTCCCGGGCCTCGAGTTGTGCGAGACGCACCTGCCAGGACTTCTGTTGATCCTCGAAAGAACTCCGCAGCTGTCGGATCTCTTTTTCAAACTCGGAAGATCTCTGCTCCCATCGCTTGGCCTGTTGGGTCTGGAGATCCAATTCCTGGGTCAAGCGGGTCTCACTCGACTGGACGATCTTTTTGCCCTCTTCGAGATTCTTGATCTTCGCGTGAAGGCCTTCCGCCAGGGTCTTTTGATTTTCAAGCTCTCTCCGGAACTGAGCGGCCTGGCTCTCCCACTCACGACGGGCTTGCTCCTGCTCGTCCTTGGCTCGCTGGAAATCGTTTTTTACGGCATGAAAACTTTTGAGGAGGGCTTGTTTTTCTTGCAGCAATTCTTTATGAGTTAGGTCACGCTCTTCGATCTGCTTCAGCCATTCTTCAGCCTTATGATCTTCGGCACCCAGTTTTCCTTCGAAATACTGGCGGGTCTGGCGAAACTCTTCACGAAGAAGCTCGTACTTCTCCTCCGCGTGACTCACCAAAGCCTGAAGCTCCTGGGCCTCTTTTTCTTTCTGTTTTTTTCCGGCCTCGCTTGCCTGGAGGGCTCTTTCCTTTTCCGAGGCATCGGCCTGCGCTTTTTCAAGCGCCTTTCGGAGCTGGCTTCCGCTCTCTTTCAGCCCCACACTCTCCTTCAAAAGTTTTTCACGCTCTTCCTCAAGAATGCTCCGAAAATGGCGGTTATTTTGATTCCCCATACTATTCTTTGCAGGACCCCGCGTATCACCTTGCTCCGAAGCCCCCCCTTCGCTCTGCACCCAGGAGCGGATCTCCTGGATCGCCTCCCCGTGATCCAGCTTTTCGGTCTCATTTTTTTGAGAAAGCGCAGTGGGAGTTCCCACTTGATGAAGAAAGGCAAGACTTGGCGGCGTGGGCCATACCGTCCGGTAACACCGTCGCTTCAGAAAACTGTCGTTACTGACCACGATATCCGTCTGAGAGCTCCGGAAATATTGCTTCACCTGAAGGGCCGTCGCATAAAGAAGGTTATCCATGAGGATGATGGGAGTGTTCTGGACGAGATCAAGCGCTTCGTCCACGGGGAGGCGAAAAGCATTGGCGATCTCACGAGCGATTTTGTTACGCTCCAGCTCACTCTTGAGGGGATTAAGGACTACGAACCAGTCCTGTCCGACGAGTTGAACTTTTTTAGTGCCTGTAAGCATGCCAACCCCTGAAGGTCTCTGATTTGCACTGCGTTACTATTGATTCAAAGGGTTCGCAGTACCGTACCGCATACCTTTAAGATTAAAATGTCATGCGGTACTGGAAAAGAAAAGGATGCTGCGTGATGAGGCCTAACACTGCGTCACTATTGCTTTCATGAGCTCGCAGCACCGTATCGTTAACCCGTAAAAAAAAGAAAACGGCGCTAAATCTCTGTTCGTCCTAGAACGTGATCCGTTCGGCAATCTCATGGACCACCGGAATCTCCCACCGCTCCCCCATCAGAACCTTTACGATCCCGATAAGAGAAACAATCCCGAAAACCACAAACGATACCGTAAAGAGCAAGTCTCCCATCCAGGGGACGACCTTCAAAATCGCCGCGGCCAATTCGAAGATAAAAAGCACAAGGGCCTGCTTCCCGTGAAAAAGCGCGAAATTGTTCCCCTTCTTCAGCACAAGCGGCACAAAACAAAGAAAACTCAGATAGCCGATCGCCGCAAAAAACTGTGCGTCCTGAGCCTCGGGATCCTTAGGCGGAGTCACTCTTTCATTGGTAGTCATTACTTCTCCTTCGTTTAGATAAGCGAGCTATTATAAGAAGACTCGCACGCCACCGTCAAGGTGCAATCCTTCAAAAGGGATGCGGCAAATCCGTGGGAACATGCGGTAAATAGCTTTAAGCCACCGCAGGTTTCGTTTCGTGACAAACCCGAGGGATCGTCCGTTCCATCGGGATAAAAAAACATCCAACTTCGCATATTCCGACATACATCCGACGCAACATATAAACACTCCCCATGCCCAAGCCCGGCAAAAATCCGGTACCTCCTCGTTCCTTCATGTCCGCACGGATCGTACACGGAATTTCGGCAAGACTGGTTACCACGTTCTCAAGACCGCGGCCAAACTTGGTCCCGATGCCGTACATATAATCGCCAACGGTCGCCTCTTCGGCGGATAATGCGAAAGTCGCCGGAAGCACTGTCAAGACGATGAGCAAGATCGATATTTTAAAGCGCATAAAAAATCCTCCGTTACCCTTTCCGGATCAGACGCCACGGACGCAATTTCAGGTCCGAGGTCATGTCCCGCAAGTTGGCAGAAACCTCATTGAGATTTCCAAGGGTCTTAGAGATCTCTTCTTTGTTGCCCCCGACCAAATCGTTCACGGTCTTCAAGAGCGGGTTCAAGCTTTCGGTCATTTTGGCCACTTCGTCCGCCAAGAGGTTCATCTTACGGATCAAGACGTGCATTGCGATCGGGTCGATCCCTTCGATCACGGTACCGACCTCCATAGGAGGAGCATCTTTTGTGCCGATGGAGATCTCGATGAATTTTTCTCCCATCATCCCGAGCGTATCGATGTAAGCCACGCTGTCCTTACGGACATAGGCATCCTTGGAAACCTTGATCGTCACCAGCACCGGCCTCACATCCCCAGGAAGGATCTGAATACCATCCACCTTGCCGACTTCGCGACCCGCGTAATAAACCGGCGCGCTATCGCTCAAGCCGCTGAGGTAGCCGAACTGCACCTTCCATTCATTGGCCCCTTTTTTGAAGTAGCCCCCCACCACGAACGTGAGCACCAAAAGCAGCGCGATGGTGACCAGCACAAAAAATCCGGATTTGATCTCGGATGATGAATAAGCATTTGATGAATCCATTTTTTCCTCCTCGGGGAACGATTTCCTAGAGCCTATCCTGGTATCAGGATCATTTCTAGGTGGAAAGAAGCCCTTTTAAATAAGCTTCGCTAGTTTGTTTGAACGGAATAACACCTTCGGACTCTCCATGAATGAACTGCTGGACATATGAATCTTTCGAATTCTTGACTTCATCGGCCGTGCCCACCTGCAGCACCTTGCCTTTATGAAGTATGATGATCTCATCCGCGATCCGGAACGCACTTTTCATTTCATGCGACACCACGACCGAAGTAATATTAAGCTTTTTGCTGAGGTCCAGGATCAGACGGTCGATCATGCTCGCGGTGATCGGATCGAGGCCCGCACCGGGTTCGTCATAGAATACGATCTTCGGATCCAGCGCGATCGCGCGAGCAAGGGCTACACGTTTTTTCATCCCACCCGAGATCTGATAGGGCATAAAATCTTCAAAACCCGTCAGTCCCACAAGCTCCAGTTTCACCCGGACAATGATGCGGATGATCTCGGGAGAAAGTTCCGTGTGCTCTTTAAGCGGAACCGCGACGTTCTCTCCAACGGTCATAGAATTGAAAAGCGCTGAGCCCTGAAAGAGCATGCCAAATTTTCGCCGCACATCGTTCATGTCCTTTTCCGAGAGTCCCACGATGTTTTTGCCGTCCACAAAGATATCGCCGGAGGTCGGTTGATGCAAGGCGATCAGATGCCGCAGAAGGGTTGTCTTACCGCACCCTGACCCGCCCATGATGACCGTGATCTTTCCTCGAGGGATCGTGACATTAATACCGTCCAACACCGTGAGATCCCCGAAACGCTTGACGAGGTCTTTGACTTCAATAACGGTTTGTTCGGATTCGCTCATAAATTCCTCACGTGGGCAAGGCGTAGTAAATAACCGCCGTCGCCAAACAGTCCACCACAATGATCAGCACGATCGAGATAACGACCGCCTGCGTTGTGGCCTTTCCGACCGCATCCGCACCGCCGGAAACAGAAAGTCCCTGATGACAGCTCACAAGCGCAATAAGAATGCTGAAGATAAAACTCTTAAGAAGCCCGGTATAGATATCTTTGAGGCAAAGAGCATCAACGCTCTTGGCAATATAAAGAGTGGAATTGATCCCAAGACCCGTCACACCGATCGCCCAGCCACCAAGCATGCCCATCACATCCACAATGACCGTTAGGCACGGGAGCATCAGAGCCAGCGCAAGAACACGCGGCACGACAAGATACCGAATCGGATTAATGCCCATAGTGGTCAGGGCATCCACTTCTTCCTGAACCATCATGGTCCCGATCTCTGCGGCCATTCGCGCGCCAATACGACCTGAGATCACGATCGAAGCGATCAAAGGCCCAAGTTCTCGGGCCATCGCGACGCACACAAGACTGCCCGTGTACATAAGAGCCCCAAAGGTCTTCAAGGAATAAGCCGCTTGCAGAGCAAGCACCGTTCCGACCGAAGCGCCAACAAGTGAAACGATCGCCGTGGAATCGATGCCGATGAGGACCATCTGGTGGAAAAGAGTTTCGCGCGGGATCACCTTCTTCTTAAAAAAAGATAGGAACGTGTAGCTAGCAACTGCAGCACCAAGCTCCCACAATCGGGCCACGCCGGCCAAAACAAAAAGCAATGATTGCCCGATACTTCCTGCGAGTTCTTTCATAGAAGAATATTCCTTTGATGTCCGCTCAGATTTTAGCGCCTAGACTATCCACCGCCTCAGCGACGGTAGCAGCAATCTCAAAAATGCTGTCAAGCTTGGCGATCTCAAAAACGCCCCGAACCGTGGGAGTGAGCGCCGCAAGGATAAGACGGCCTTGATAACGTTTGGACTTCTGGAAGGCTTCGACAAAGGTCGCGATGCCGGAGCTATCCATATAATCCACGCCGGCAAGATTCACAAGGATCTTGGGAGCCTGTTTCGCGGTCAATTCCGTCAACTTTTCACGAAGATCGGGCGAGGAATGATAATCCAATTCCCCGGAAAGCTCAAGAACCTGTATGTCTCCCTGACTCGTCAATAGTACTTTCATAGGCCACCTTCCTTTTTCAAATTTTCTTCTTGTGCTTGATCAAACGAAGCCGGTTCCCTGCCAACCCCTGATCGTCATAGATCATCTGATCCATGATCGTCCTGATAAAATGAACTCCAAGTCCACCCGGTTTATGACGCGGAAGTTCCGGCGGAGGCACTTGGGTCGGATCGAACTTCTGGCCTAAATCCTCCAGAACGATCTCAATCTTATCGTCCGTCGCAACAACGGAAATCGTCATTTTACCCGGCTTGCCCTGATAAGCATGCCGGATAATATTCGTCAAAGCCTCATCGACCGCCAAAAGGATCTCCTCGGTGGTCTTCTTTTCCCATCCCGCCTGAGTCAGGATATGACGCAGTTCTTTTCGGAAAGGCGAAAGAACCTCGGAGGATGCGTTCAGTTCAAATCTTTTTTCCACTCAATCCCCTGCTGGAGGAGCTCCCGGAGGATCGTGCGAGACGAAAATGTCTTCCGGGACTTTTCATTTTTAAAACACATTTGAAGATAGCGCGCAACAATATCGACCTCGAGATTGACCTCGGAACCCACGCGCTTCACGCCAAGCGTCGTGACTTTAAGCGTGTGCGGGATCACCGCAATCTGGAACACCGAACCCCGGACCTTCTGCACCGTCAAACTGATCCCGTCGCAAGCGACAGATCCTTTGTCCGCAAGAAGTGCGATTATATCCTTGGAGGCTTTCAGAAACAAGGTCGTATTCTTCTTTCGCCTCTCGATCTTGACGATCGTGCCCCGGCCATCAATGTGCCCCGTCACAAAGTGACCGCCGAGCCCGTCTCCGATCTTCAGAGACTTCTCAAGGTTGACTCGCCCGCCAAGCACCAACGCTCCCAGAGTCGTCGCATTCAAGGTCTGGCGTACCACGTCCACTTCGAAACAACTCGGGTTAACACGCACGGCCGTCAGACAAACACCGTCGGTCATGATGCTATCGCCAACCTTTAAGCCTTTTTCTTTTTTTTGGAACCGGAACCCGAAGCGGACCTGGCCACCCCGCTCCTCTTTTTTAATAACCGTGCCCTGATTTTCAATAATGCCTGTAAACATATTCACCCCGTTAGAGATAGGAAACACTTTTTGAAAAGCGTTTCCGTTGACTGTCAATTACTTCTTAAAAATCCAAGCTCTTACTATTCCTTGAATGATACGGACAAGGAACATCCCCACAAATCTCTAATGGGGCAAGCTCCTTACTTTATTTTTTACAAAATTTTCCTTCGAAAATCCAGTCTTCCCCTGAGCGCGTCACTTTTGCTGTCTTGAATGAGAATGCGTGATCCGGAATTTTAACGCCGAGACCTTCCACGGAAGTCTTGGCATTACGACCGCCAAACACCTTCGGCGCAAGGATCCAAAAAGCGCGATCCACGCATCCCGCCTCCAGAAAAGACCAGGCCAGTTCGCCGCCTCCCTCAACCAGAAGTTTGTTCACGCCCAATGACGCGAGTTTTTTTAGAAGCTCGCGAACTTCGATCCGGCCGCGCCTTTCCTTCACAGGCAAAAGCATCAGCGTTCCCTTTTGAGTCTCTGTTTTTTTTACGATCGCCTTAAGACTTTTTTCAGGGAATACAAGGATCGTAAGCCGGTCGTCTTTAAAGATGCGCGCTTTCGGGGACCATCCCTGCGCGGAGATCATCACGACCTTCCACGGTTTCCCTCTCGCGAGCGAGCGGGAACCTTGCGGGACCGTGAGCCGCGGATCATCCTGATAGAACGTGTTCTTTCCCACGAGCACGGCGTCATGCTTTGCCCGAAGGCGATGAACGAATTCGCGCGAAGGCGGCGAAGAGATCCAACGGGAAAGGCCTTCCCTCGTCGCGATCTTCCCATCCAAGGTCTGCGCCATCTTAAGCGTTACAAACGGACGGTTCTCGGTCATTGTTGTAAAAAACCCTTCATTCTGCTTGCGAATTTCCTCTTCCAGAACACCCACCGTGACGGCAATTCCCTGCTGGCGCAGAAAACGAACCCCCCTACCGCGGTTCATAGGATTAGGATCGAGACAACCGATCACAACCTGCTTGATCCCTTTTTCTTTGATGAGGGGAGCACAAGGCGGGGTTTTCTGCCAAGTCGCACAAGGTTCCAAGGTCACATATAGCGTGGCACCTCGGGCCTTTTTCCCGGCCTGGGTCAGCGCATTCGGCTCGGCATGCGGCCCACCGAACTTTTCATGATAACCGGAACCCACAAGCTTTCCCTTGGAAACAACACAAGCGCCCACCATGGGATTGGGACTGACGTTAAAGCGTCCCTTCTCTGCCAGAGCGAGCGCTCGCTTCATCCAAACTTCATGCGGCGGAAGGGTCATGGTCCTTGGGGTGGATGGGCTTTTCGGTGTGGTTGATCTTATCGAGGACGCCGTTGACGAATTTTCCGGATTCTTCCTGGGAAAATTTCTTCGCCAGGTTCACAGCTTCATTCAGGGTCACTTTGGGCGGAACATCCGCCAAGTAAAGGAGTTCATACGTCGCAAACCGCATGATGTTGCGGTCGATCATGGCCATCCGTGAGAGTTCCCAGTTGTCTGCGTGGCGCTCAACGACTTTATCGATCTCCGCTTGATGTTCCACGGTCCCGAGAGCGAGCTTCTCCGCAAAACTCCGGACATCCTCAGGATACGTCTCATCCTGCTGAGACCAGAATTTTTTCAAGATCTCCGGCATGGGTTCCGGGTTCATCTCGTACTGGTAAAGGATCTGAAGTGCGCATTCACGCGACTGAGTTCTTTTTCGATGC
>JBAXGK010000039.1:0-11698 GCA_037139435.1 Candidatus Omnitrophota bacterium
CCTTTACTTTATTCATGCTGATAAGAAAATCAGCGTTGGATTTGGTTTTTTTAAGACGGTCCACCAGAAGCTCCATTGCTTCCGACGGGTTCAGTTCGTTTAAGACCTTGCGAAGGATCCACACCCGGTTCAGCTCTTCGGCGGGGATCAGCAGGTCTTCTTTACGCGTGTTGGATTTCTTTACATCAATGGCCGGATAGATCCTGCGCTGGAAGAGATTGCGGTCCAGCTGCAGTTCCATATTGCCCGTTCCTTTGAATTCTTCGAAAATGACCTCGTCCATACGCGATCCCGTATCCACGAGCGCGGTGGCAATGATCGTGATGCTACCCCCTTCTTCCACGTTCCTGGCCGAACCAAAGAACCGCTTCGGCTTGTGGAGCGCGTTTGAATCCACACCGCCCGAAAGAATCTTCCCGGAATGGGGCGCGACGGTGTTGTAAGCGCGTGCAAGACGCGTGATGCTGTCTAGGAGGATCACGACATCACGCTTGTGCTCGACCAGCCGTTTGGCCTTTTCGAGCACGATCTCCGCGACTTGGACGTGGCGATCCGCGGGTTCGTCAAAGGTCGAGGCAATGACCTCGCCTTTCACAGAGCGTTGCATGTCGGTCACTTCCTCAGGACGTTCGTCGATCAAAAGCACGATCAGATACGCGTCCGGATGATTCGTCGTGATACTGTTGGCGATCTTTTGGAGAAGGATCGTCTTACCGCTGTAGGGCTGCGCGACGATCATCCCGCGCTGGCCAAACCCTATCGGCGCCAGAAGGTCCATCACCCGCATCGAGACCTCTTCCTGCGTGGTCTCCAGCTGGATCCTCTGGTTCGGATAAAGCGGCGTGAGGTTATCAAACGCGATCTTGTCCTTGGCGCTGTCCGGCCCCTCAAAATTGATAAGCTCAACCTTGAGCAGGGCAAAATACCGCTCTCCCTCTTTCGGCGGACGGATCAGCCCGCCCACCACATCTCCAGTCCTTAAATTGAACCGTCGGATCTGGCTGGGACTGACATAAATGTCATCCGGAGAGGGGAGATAATTATAATTCGGAGAACGCAGGAAACCGAATCCGTCCTCCAGGATCTCCAGGACACCTTCCCCGAACATGAGCCCGGATTGTTGGGCCTGCCCCTGAAGGATTTTGAAGATCAGGTCCTGGCGTTTGAGACCGGCCACGTTCTCGATTTTAAACTTGTGCGCCATTTTTTGAAGTTCGATGATCTTCATCTCCTTCAGGCTGACCACATCGAGCGGCTTCTCGCCCGACTTTTGCTGTTGCAGCGCCTTTTCCAGAGCTTCTCCGTTCGCGGCCGCGTCTTCCTGCATCATGCGCGGAGGACGCGGTTTTGCGTTCCCGTCTTCGCCGCGGCGGTGATGCGGATGGGATCTTTCTCTGGGCTCCCGTATTTCTCTTGTTTCTCTTGTCATGGTTTGTTAGCTCCTTTGGAAAGGGCGACGAATTTGTACCAAAGCCGTTCGATCTCCCTTTGTGTTTGATAAATAGACTTCGAATTATCGATGATAAAATTCCCTTTTTTTGCTTTCAGCGACTCGGCCATTTGGGCCCGCTCGCGCGCCCGCACTTCCTGCTCCGTGAATTTCTTGTTTATAAGACGTTTCATTTTGACGGTCGAATTACAGATCACGACCACCACCTTGTCGCAAAGAGTTTCGAAGCCTGCTTCAAAGAGAAGCGGCACTTCCACGAGGATCACTCGCCGCTCGGAAGCTTCGATCTTTTCCTGGATCTTCTTATAGACATAAGGATGAATGATCGCCTCGAGCTCTTTTCGCTTTTCGGGATCAGCGAAAACGATCTCCGCGACCTTTTCCCGGTCCATTCTCTTACCTCCGGGATGAAGGGCCTCTTCAAAAAGCTCGATGATAAGGTCAAAGACCGGGCTGCCTTTTTTCATGGCGTCATGCGCGATCTCATCGGCATCAATGATCTCGGCGCCCATATTTTTAAAACGCTGCGCGACCGAGCTTTTCCCAACCCCAAAACCTCCGGTCAGCCCCACGATCAATTTTTGTACCATGTCTCCCCCACGGTAATATCCGCCTTAAGCGGCACGTTGAGCTTATAAGCCCCTTCCATCTCTTTTTTGACAAGCGCTGCGAGCGCGTCGATCTCGCCCGAAGGCGCATCGAACACCAACTCGTCATGCACCTGCATGATCATCAGGCTCTCGCTTTGCTCCTTTTCAAGCCGTCCCTGGATCGCGATCATCGCAATCTTGATCAGGTCCGCTGCTGACCCCTGGATCGGCGCGTTGATGGCCGACCGCTCGGCATACTGACGCAATTGCATGTTGGAGGCGTTAATGTTCGGAAAATAAGAGCGCCGCCCGAGAAGCGTGGTCAGAAATCCGTCTTTTTTTGCTTTTTCTTTTTGCGCATCTAGGAATTCTTTTACTTTAGCATAGCGCGCGAAGTAATTCTTAATGAACTGATCCGCTTCTGGGATCGGCATGTTCAGATCCTGCGAAAGCCCGTAGCTTGTCTTGCCGTACACGATGCTGAAGTTGATGGTTTTCGCAGCATTCCGCATCTCACGGGTCACGTCCTTTTCCTTCACGCCATAAAGAAGCGTGGCGGTAAACGTATGAATGTCCCGGTCTTCCGCAAACGCTTTTGTCAGGTTCGGATCCCCGGAGAAATGCGCGAGCACTCTCAGCTCGATCTGGGAATAATCCGCGGAAAGGATCCTTCCTTTTCCTTTGGGACGCACCCGCGCCACAAAGGCCTTCCGGACCAGCCGCCCCATCTCGGTCTTGATCGGAATATTCTGAAGATTCGGTTCGGTGCTTGAAAGTCGCCCTGTGTCTGTCGTCGTCTGATTGAACGAAGTGTGAACGCAATGCGTCTCGGAATTCACCATCTCCGGCAACGCGTCCAGGTAAGTGGACCTCAGCTTCGCGCGCTCCCGGTATTCCAGGATCTTCCGGGGCAATTCATGTGAAACCGCAAGTTTTTCAAGCACACTCGCATCAGTCGAGTACCCGGTCTTGATTTTTTTCAGGGCCGGCAGCTTCTTTTGAACGAACAGAACATCCGCAAGTTGTTTCGGCGAATCCAAATTAAATTCCGTTCCGGCGTCCGCGTGAATATCCTTCACAAGGGCATCGATCTCCCTGCCGGCTTTCACCGATAGTTCTTTCAGAAAATCCAGGTCAAGCGCCACACCATTCATTTCGATCCTGGCCAAAACCCCCGACAAAGGCAGCTCCACCTTTTCATACAGTTCCGCAAGCCCAAGCTCCCCAAGCTTAGCTTTTAGGATCGGCACAAGTCGCATCACACAATCCGCGTCCTCGCATGCATAAGCCGTGATCTGCTCTAGCGGGACGGCATCCATGGTGATGCTTTTTTTGCCGGTCCCAATGAGGCTCTCGGTCGTAATCTTATTCACATTCAAATATTCAAGCGAGATGTCGTCGAGATTATGGTTCCGTTTGACCGGGTCGATTAAATAGCTCGCGATCATGGTGTCGAAACCGACGCCCGAAAGGCGCACACCGTGACGCGCCATCACGATCTCATCGTATTTGATGTTCTGTCCGTATTTGGTGACTTCGCCATCCTCGAGCACCGGTTTCAAAATCCCCAAGACCTCTGCCAGCGGCAATCCCGGGCCTTGCTGTGCCAGAGAGGCCACAGGAAGATAATAAGCCGTAAAAGGTTCCCAGCAAAAGCTCATGCCGACCAGGTTCGCCTTCATGGGATCGGGCGAGGTCGTTTCGGTGTCAAAACTGAAGGCCTTCACTTTTTTAAGCTCTGCCGCAAAAGCCTTGAGCTCTTGGGAGGTCTGCACCGCCTTGTAATTCCGTTCCTTTGCCTCTTTTTCCCCTTGCTCCCCTTGTCCGGCGACGTTTTTCAGAAGTCCCCGGAATTCATACCGCTTGAAGAATTCCATCAGAGCGGCGGTGTCAGGCTCAACCACGCGTAAGGCCTCCCAATCGATCTCAAGCGGCACGTCCGTATCGATCGTTGCGAGCATTTGGGATAGTTTCAAGTCTTCCATGTTCTCCTGGATCTTTTGTCTCTGTTTCTCCGAAGGGACTTCTTCCAGCCGTTCGAGAAGGCCGTTCACGGAACCAAATTCCTGGATAAGCTTCATCGCCGTTTTTTCGCCAATCCCCGGCACGCCCGGGATATTGTCCGAGGCATCTCCCATGAGCGCGAGAATATCCACGATCTTGTCCGGCCCGAGTCCACTAAAACGTTCCCGAACCTTCTCGGCATCATAGACCAGGTTCTCTTTATGGGGCTGAAGGATCTTGACCCGATCATTAACCAATTGAAAGGCGTCTTTGTCCCCGGTGATGATGAAGACCTGATAACCTTCTTTTTCTCCCTGCTTTGCCAGGGTCCCGATCACATCATCCGCCTCGTAACCCGCCTTTTCGAATATGGCCATTTTTAAGATCCGGCAGAATTCCTTGATGGGCTCGATCTGTTTCACGAGCTCCTCGGGCATGGGTTTGCGGTGCGCCTTGTATTCCTTGTACTGCTCATGCCGGAACGTCGGCTCCTTCCGGTCAAAGCACATGGCGACAAGGCCCGGTTTCTGCTCTTCCATAAGCCTGCGCATCATGGTCACGAACCCATAAATGGCGTTGGTCGGCTCTCCCTTAGAGTTCGTTAGGTTCGGAATCGCGTAGAACGCCCGATAGCAAAAGGAGTGCCCGTCCACCAGAAACAGTTTTCCCCCTTGAGGATTTTCCTTCGGGGTCTGTTTTGTCATTTTGATGATCGGATCTTCGGGTTTTCTCTGTATTCTTAGAAAAATATGCGGAAAAAGCTAAAAGGGGCGCTCAATCGCTGGGATTAAATTGGAATTTTGTCTCTTTTGGGTGGAATGATTAATCCGGTCCCAACCTTTATTGTTATACTGGGGCCACCTTACCTGCTGAAGGCGGGCATAGAATACCCAAGCACCCCTATGGGGTCAAGTTTTATTTATCTATCTTTATCCCTAATTTGATTCGTGGGCTGGATCTTGGAAAGCTGGAGGCCGAGTTCTTTGGGATCCACGGCGACTTCAAGCGCGGCTTCATAGCCGATAACGCCCTGGGTGTAGAGCTGCTTGAGGTAATCATCCAGCATGATCATGCCGTAGCGCGACCCGGTCTGGAGCTCAGAAAGAATCTGGTAGGTCTTGCCTTCGCGAATGAGGTTGCGGATGGCCGGTGTTGCAAACATGATCTCGAACGCAGCCACACGGCCATTTCCATCCAACCGAGGCACAAGCACTTGCGAGATCACAGCAACGATCGTGGCGGCAAGCTGAACGCGGACCAGCGGCTGCTGTTCAGCCGGAAAGACGTCGATGATGCGGTCAACCGTTCGCGCGGCACCTGTGGTATGCAGCGTTGAGAACACCAAATGGCCTGTTTCGGCAGCACGGATCGCGGTCTCCATGGTCGCCAAGTCGCGCATCTCTCCTATCAGGATCACATCCGGGTCCTGGCGCAGGGATTTCACGATCGCATCCGAAAAACTCGGGACATCCTCCCCAACTTCGCGTTGGGTAACCACGCATTTTTTGTGATGATGCACGAATTCCACCGGATCTTCCGCCGTAATGATGTGTTTGGGGAAATTCTCATTGATGTAATTGAGCATGGTCGCGAGCGAAGTTGTTTTTCCGCTTCCGGTGGGTCCCGTTACAAGGATCAGGCCGCGAGGAAGGCTCACTGTCTCAATTAATTGATTGGGAAGGCCAATGTCTTGGAAGCTGTAGAACTTCGAGGGAAGCAAGCGCAGCACAAGCGCATAATGGCCCTGAGCTTTGAAACAGGAAACGCGAAAGCGCGCCTTGTCCTGAAACGAAAACCCAAAATCAATTCCCCCGACTTCTTCGATCTTTTTGCGCTGAACCTCTGTCGTAATCTCTTTGGCAAAGGCCTCCGTGTCCTGGGGCGTCAGCGGCTTTTCGCCGACTGAGACCAGCGCTCCTATCATGCGGTAGGTCACAGGCCTCCCAACAGCCAGATGGATGTCCGAGGCTTCTTTTTCGACCGCTCCCAATAGAATCTCTTCGATGGCCATGAGAAGGCTCCTTTACCCCGTTAGAAATTGAAAGCGCTTTTTCCGAACCGCTTCCGATTTTTTTGCACCCAAAATCTATTCCGACACTTTTTTGTCCGACCTGTACTACCTTAAATATTATCTCACCAAACTCTCGCGGGGTGAAAATTAATTCCAGGGGATGAATGGCTTCTTCACGTTATTGTCGACTCTCCGAACCTAAACCTTAGCACTGCGCTCCATTTGATTTTATTGGTTCGCAGTGCTATACCGTTAACCTTTCGGCCTTAAATAGAGAACGGCATTAGAAAACCAGGCTCCCGAAACACCACAAAACAAGCGCGATAAAGCCCGCCAAAAGACACAAACTCGGCCATCCTTTCATAGAAGGTGGCGTATTCGAAAAAAGAAGTTTGTACCGTAGCCCGAGAAAACAAATCTGAAAAAGCGCAATCCCTGCGCTCACGACCCCGGCCAGCAAGATCCCCTGCAAAGGACCGCATTGTTCGGCATGGATCATAAAAACGCTTGCGACCACGGAAAGGAAAAAAACATCCGTTTTTTTCTGATAACGAGACAGCAAATAAGCGGCTAGCCCGGAGCCAAAGATCCCGTAATCCCGAACAATAGGCTGGATCCTCTCAAATGTTATGGCAAGCGCCCAAAGCGCTAGGATCAGGCTCACCGTCAGAAAAAGATCCACGGCTTCGAACCCAAGGCGCTTAAGCCCTTCCATCGGCCTTTGCAAAGGCGCGTGCCTCGCGCCGCGCATGGCCAACAAAAAGCCGAAAGCGATAATTAAAGAATACATACTACCCTCTCCTGCGATAGGGTTGATTTTTCCATAAGAAAGCAACGGCCGCGATTACAAGCCACATGCCGACCGGCTGTTCAAATGCGTGTATCCCCAAACGCTTTTCTCCGATCTCCCGAATGAGCGCCAACAGCATCACGAAACCTGCGAAGCTGATCCCGGCCAGCACCCGCTCGAAAAAATACCGTCCCAGCTTTTTCACTTTTTCCCAAAAGGGTGGTTGGGACGGCCCCAAACTCCGCTCCGCTCCGATGGATGGATGTTGGAACCGCGGCACTTCCTTGGAAAAAACACGAGCCTGACTTGGCTTCGCAGCATCCTCGAGAAAAGAAACGGGGGCCAGAAAATAAACACTCGCGATCCAGTAGGGTGGCAGTTTCGTAAGTGTCCATATGGCTTGCGCCCACACGATCAGCCAAAGGAAAAAAGCAGGCTTCAGAGAACGGCTTGGAAAAAGCCGGCGCGTGAACCAGAAAAAGGCGACCGTGACCCAAAGGAACGCGACGATCCATAGCGCTGCAACTCCTGCCCTAAAAAAACCATAGGGGTAGACCATGAAAGGAAGGTAGGCCAAGAGCATTCGCGAGAAAAGGCTTTCCGGCAGTTTCATCGGCTCCGAGACCTCATCATTTTCACTGCCTCAACCTTTGTGCCGCACAAAGGATCGCGACGAGCAGGCACAGAAAAAGCGCGAGGAATAGATGTTTTGCCGTGGCGATCGTAACTTTTTTGATATTCATAGTGGATCGGTCGCCCTGAGAGGGTGCCTTCTAAAATAGCAAGCGGGTTTGAGCCAAACATCCAACCACGGCGTCAAAAGGTTCATGAGAAGGATCGCGCAGCTCGCCGTGCGGATCGAAAATCCCTCTGGGCTTAGTCGTGAGCTTAAAAGCGCCGCACCCAGAACAAAAAAAACTGTCCCTTTTCGCGTCAAGGGCAGGGTCACGGGATCCGCTAAAAGAAAAAAAGCGGTTAAAAGAACACCGCTAAAAAAGGCGAGCGGCATTTCTCGTCCTCCGAACAAAGCTTCGCAGACAAAGCAGACCGACATGAAAAGGATCGGCGTTTCCCAATATCCTTGTTTTTGTCTAAGGAAAAGGATGCCGCCCACGCCAAGCGCCGCAAGCGTCCAGACACTCCCGTCGCCCGCCACAAGCATCGGCTCCGACATGACTTGGGGGAAACAGAGTTGTAAAAATACGCGCGCCAGTAGAATGGGATGCAAAAGATAGGCGCCTGTGCCGCCCAAAAACTCCTTCGCGACAAAAACGGCCGTGAAAACACCGAAGATCACGACTTCGGAAGGACATCTCGACGGCATGAGCAGCGAGAAGAGAGCTGCGATAAGGACGGTCTCCCCGGTCCGAAGATTTTCTTTTTTCTGGAAAAGTTTCGAGCTCAGAAAATCAAAAGCAACCGCGCTCACCAGGCAGATCAAAAGAACGCGCAGGATTTCTGCGTGCCCGGTAAAACAGGCTGCCACAAAGAGAGGCGCGAGTGCGACGACCTGCCCCCAGTGCCGACGGGCTAAAGAATTCGCGGAACGAATGTGCGGCGGCAAGGTCATCTTGTAAGCAAGCGTCACTTCAGCCATGGAGCACCGTCCCGCCGTTCATTTTCTTTTGATGGGCGGTAGTTGGGGCGGCCCCGCTTTCCGCTTCGCTACAATGGATGGGCCTTGGGACCGCCGGCTTCGATAGCTCGCGCGCGAGGCGGATCAGCTGCAGCATCGGTCGTTTGGAGGGACACACATAGGCACAATTACCGCACTCCATGCAACTTGCAACGTTCCATTCTTGTGCGACGGCAAACTCTTTTCGTTCGGCAGCCAGTGTGATCATCACAGGCGAAAGCGAGGTGGGGCATTGATCGACGCAAAGATTGCAACGAATACAAGGTTCCTCCGCTTCTTCCTTCGCAACCTCTTTGGGAAGCGCAAGAATAGCATTCGTGCCGGCCATCACAGAAACCTCGTCGCTCCTCTGCGCGGTTCCGGCCATGGGTCCACCCCTCAGCACTTTTTGCGGTTCGCGCATGACCCCTTTGCAGGCATGGATCGCATCATGGAAAGAAATTCCGATCGGCAACCATAGACTGCGCGGTTCAACCACGCACTCGCCGCCTACGGTCACGACTCTTTCATAAAAAGGTTTCTGCTGCGCCACCGCTTCATAGACCGCAAACGCCGTGGAAGCCGGAAAGACGACCGCCTCTTTTTCTATTCCTGGAAACCACGCTTGAAGCAGTGTTCCTTCCAAGCCTTGCGGGTAGAGCGCGGGAACGCTCCAAACTTCCGCGTTTTCCCATTTGAGAAAGTAGATCTTACTCTTGATAAGTTCGATCACCTCGAGATTGCAGTCCTCAAGCGCAAAAACAATCTTTTCGGCGCCGCTAGCTTTTCTGAGTAATTCCGCCCCCTTTAAAATTTCCACGGGGTGAGACATGGTCAGCACTTGCTCGCAGGTGATGTAAGGCTCCGGCTCACAACCGTTAATGATGACCGTTCTTGCCCCGGGATGCCGCCTGAGCTTCGCGTGGACAGGCTCCATAAGGAGATCCGTGGTCACAAGTCCGTAGTCCTGGAAAATCTTCGAAAGTTCTTCGGCCGGAATCTCAGCCCACCCTTTGTGCGTCTCCACAGCCGGCAGTGGCTTGGGCTCTCCTTGCCTGCGGATCTCAATCACTTGGATTTCATCAGCCATCGCGCTCGGAAAATCCGTGATTCTTTCCACTGCACCGGACATCCCGGCATAAACGCTCACGCCTTCGGATCCTTCCGGCCCCGCCCCACCTTCTGCTTCGCTGGAACTGATGGGCCTTGGGACCGCAATCTTTTGTCCCACCTGAACCACTTCTCCAACTTGAACGCAAGGTCTTGAGAACGCGGGGATGGGAACGCGGATTATTTCGGGCGGGTAAGGACGCTTAAGGTTCCAGTTGAGCAGGCTTGCATCTTTTTTTCTTTCAAGCCGAATGCCAACAGCGTTCCTTCCAGGTCTTTTATTTCTTTTTTTGAACGGCGACTTGGACGGCCCCACACTCCGCTCCGCTTCGATTGATGGGTGTTGGGACCGTTTGCGCAAGACTGTTTCCTTTCAGGCTATTCCCGGGAAATGGCGCCGGCAAAACTTCCCGTGATCTTGTCGATCCGGATGCGCTCCTGAAAAACCTCTTTGAGCTTTCCAAATTGGCAGCTGCCCATGTTGAGCCCTTCGATGTCGGGGAGGCTGCCAAGGATCGGGACGCCGGAAAGATCGTGGATGACTTTCGGGTTTGTAAGCTCGGCCAGCGAGTAGTTCGTCACGGAAACGCGGTTAAAGATAATGCCGCACACTTCCAGCCCCCGGATCGTGGCCGCATCCACGGTGAGTAGCGTGTGATTGATCGCGCCGAGTCCCGCATAGGACACGATCACGATCGGCAACCCCATGTCGCGAATGAGGTTGGCCACATAATAATCTTTCTTGAGAGGAACCATAAGCCCGCCTACGCCTTCGACGATCATGAAATCATAGTGCTTTTGAAGCTCATGGTAACTTTTGAGGATCTGGGGAACATTCACTTCTTTTTTTTCAAGCATGGCGGCGACGTTCGGCGAAAGCGGGTTGCGAAAACGTGACGGGCTCGTGAGCGACGGGTATTCGTTCTCGGCTGCCTCCATAAGAAATGCCGCATCCTGGGAGATAAGCCTCTCGTCGCCACCATAACAACCGGTCGCGACAGGCTTCATCACCCCGACCTTCATCCCGCGACCCCGGAGGACAAGCGCAAGGCCCGCAGAAATCACGGTCTTCCCGACGTCCGTGTCTGTCCCTGTGATGAAAATGCCAGCTTTCATACGTTTTCCTTCTGGAAACGGCTAACGGGGAGCGCTTTTCCTGAGGTTTTGTGTGCTCCGTTTCCCATTCCCCGTTCCCCGAGATCCCTTGTTAGCATTCTGTTACTTCCTTTATAGACTCGTAAGTAATATCCAACAGCTCATTCAATTCCCGCTCCGTCATCCCGAGAGGCGGCATGAGAACGATCACCGAACCTAGAGGCCGGAGGATCGCACCTTTTTTTCGTGCTCGCTCGATAACGCGCGCGCCAATCTTTTCTCTGGGCTCAAAGGTTTGTTTGGTCTTCTTGTCCTTGACCAGCTCGATACCGATCATAACGCCCCATTGCCGGATATCGCCGACGCATTTAAGCTCGCGGAAACCGGCGAGCCGTTTTTTAATGAGCCGGATCTTAGGCTGCAGCTTCTCGAGCGTCTTCTGTTTTTTAAACAATTCAAGATTCGCGACCGCCACGGCACAAGCCAACGGATTGGCCGTATAGGTGTGACCGTGAAAAAATGCTTTAAACTCCTCGTGCCGACCCAAAAACGCCTTATAAACCTCTTCGGTGGCTAGCGTCGCGGCAAGCGGCAGGTAACCTCCTGTGAGGCCCTTAGCAACCGCCATAATATCCGGCGTCACGCGTTCATGGTCTGCGGCAAACATCTTTCCGGTCCGCCCAAAACCCGTCGCGACTTCGTCAAAGATCAGGAGGGTATTATACTTTCGCGTCAGCTCTCTGACACGGGAAATGTATCCCGCCGGTTGATCGATCATGCCGGCAGCGCCTTGCATCAGGGGCTCTATCACGAGCGCAGCGATCTCCTCGTGGTGTTCCTTGAGAGTTTTTTCCACCGCCTCGAGCGCCTCGTTTTTTACTTTTGCCTGATCGCCTCCTGTTTTCCAGCGATAGCCATAGGGCGACGGGATCGCGAATGTATCGAAAAGAAGTGGTTTATAGATCTGGTGGAAGAGATCGATGCCGCCGACGCTCACGGAGCCGAGCGTGTCCCCGTGATAGGCGTTCACGAG
>JBAXGK010000040.1:0-11692 GCA_037139435.1 Candidatus Omnitrophota bacterium
AGATCCAGCAGGTCGGTTTCAGTTATGACTGGGAACGCGAGATCGATACGACCGATCCCCATTATTACCGCTGGACCCAATGGATCTTCATGAAGCTTTTCGAAAAAGGGCTGGCTTACGAATCCGAAAAGCCGGTGTGGTGGTGCGATGGCTGCAAGGCGGTCCTTGCGAATGAAGAAGTGGACGCGAACGGTACCTGCGAGCGCAAAGGTCACAAGGATGTTTATCGTCGTCCCCTTCGCCAGTGGATTCTCAAGATCACCGCTTATGCCGAGCGTCTTTTAAAGGACCTCGATCTTCTGGATTGGTCCGAGCCCATCAAGGAAATGCAGCGCAACTGGATCGGTAAGTCCACCGGGGCGGAAGTGACCTTCCCGTTGGAAGGTCATCCCCGCGGAAGCGGGGATCCAGAGACTGGATACCCACTAAAGGCATGCGGGAATGACACAGAGAACGATGCTATCCGCGTATTCACGACTCGGCCGGATACGCTTTTCGGCGCCACTTATATGGTTTTAGCTCCGGAGCACGCGATGGTGGCGAAGCTCACAACGCCGGACCAGAAGATGGCCGTGGATGCTTACGTGGCCACGGCAACGCACAAATCCGATCTGGATCGCACGGATCTTGCCAAAGATAAGACCGGAGTTTTTACCGGGGCCTATGCGATCAATCCCGTGAATGATAAAAAAATTCCGGTTTGGATCGCGGATTACGTTCTGATGGGATACGGAACAGGCGCCATCATGGCCGTTCCGGGGCATGATACTCGCGACCTCGAATTTGCTCAGGCCTATAAACTGCCAATCGAAATTGTGGTGCAGGCGCCGGAAGGGAAAGAATCGTTAGGCTTCGTGGGGGATGGTGTCAGTGTCAATTCCGGACTTATCACGGGTTTGCCAACGCCGGAAGCAAAACAAAAGATCACGAAGTGGCTCGAAGAAAAGAAGATTGGAAAAGAAGCGATCCAATACAAACTTCGTGACTGGCTCTTTAGCCGTCAGCGTTATTGGGGCGAACCGATTCCGGTTGTGCATTGCGCGAAGTGCGGCCCCGTACTTATCCCCGAGAGTGAACTGCCTCTCATGCTTCCCGAGATGAAAGACTACACGCCGACCGGCAATGCCGAACCGCCACTTGCCAAGGCCGCGGACTGGCTGAAATGTAAATGCACGAAGTGCGGCGGTCCGGCCAAACGCGAAACGAACACCATGCCGCAATGGGCGGGCTCGTGCTGGTATTATCTGCGGTATCTTGACCCGAAGAATGCAACAGCCCCCATCGATCCAAAGAAGGAAAAATACTGGATGAACGTGGATCTTTACGTTGGTGGCGCGGAGCATGCGGTGCTTCACTTGCTCTATGCCAGATTTTGGCACAAAGTCCTTTATGACATCGGAGTCGTTTCCACGCTCGAGCCGTTCCAGAAACTCACGAACCAGGGCATGATCCTCGGAGAAGATAGCCAGAAAATGTCCAAGTCTCGCGGCAATGTAGTGAATCCCGATGTGATGATCGCTCAATACGGCGCTGACAGCCTCCGCCTTTACGAAATGTTCATGGGGCCGCTGGAGATGACAAAGCCCTGGGCGAATTCCGGCGTGGAAGGGGTTTACCGGTTCCTTGGAAAAGTATGGCGGCTTTTCATCGATAAAGAAGACAAACTTCATCCCAGCATCGTTCAGCGTACGCCGAATGCTGCGGAGCTCAAGACACTCCACAAGGCGATCAAAAAAGTAACGGAAGATCTGGAAGGACTTCGTTTTAATACGGCGATCTCGGCATTGATGATCTTTATGAATGAAATAGCCTCGGAGCAGGACCACTCGAGGGAAATGCTTGAGAAATTCCTGCTCCTTTTAGCCCCTCTCGCGCCTCATGTGGCAGAGGAATTATGGCAGCGTTTGGGACATACCACGACTCTTGCTTACGAAAAATGGCCCGCGTATGATGACCAGTATCTCGTTGAGGATCAAGCCGAGATGGCCATTCTTGTGGGAGGTAAAGTGCGCGCGAAAATGGTCGTTTCTCGTAATGAGAGTGATGATGCGATCCGAAAGATGTCTCTCGAGCACCCCCGCGTCAAAGAGCTGCTCGTGGGGAAGGTTGTAAAGAAGGTCATTATCGTTCCGGGGCGCACGGTCAACCTTGTGGTGGCGGATGCCTAAAGTCGAGATCAGGAATCAAAAGATCTTTGTCGGGAAAAAAGAAGTACCCCTTATTTCAGGCGAAGTGCATTATTGGCGCCTCAATCCTCATTCTTGGAGCGAAGCTCTCAAGCGTGTCAAAGAGATGGGCCTTGAGATCGTCTCCACCTACGTTCCCTGGGATTTTCACGAATACAAACGCGGCCATTTTGATTTTACCGGTAAGACCGATGAGGCACGTAATCTCAAGGCATTTCTCGAGCTGACCCGCAAAGAAGGTTTCTGGCTCATCATTCGTCCCGGGCCGTATATTTATAGCGAATGGCCACGCGATGGCGTTCCTGATTATGCCTACAAACATCATCGTCTCCACCCCAAGTTTCTTGCCTACGCCAAAGAATATCTAAAGCAAGTTAGCAAGGTCTTCATGCCTTATCTTGCGTCGCGGAAGAACGGTCATATTCTCATGCTTCAGGCAGATAATGAGATCGATCCTTGGCCGGACGTGTTCGGACATCAGTACGGGCTTTCGGAAAAACCGGGACTTTTTCAGGATTTTATGCGTAATCTTTACAAAGACGATCTGCCCGCGCTGAACGAATGCTGGGGTACGAATTACGCGTCTTTCCGCGAAGCGTCACCCTTCATCGCGACCATGCTTGCCCACGAAACGGGACTTCCGCTCAAGGGGGATAAAGAGCTCAAACGGCATCTTGATTATTTTAAATTTAAGTATGCCTATTCGCAGGAGGTTGCGAGGGGAAGTATTCAGATGTATCGCGATCTGGGGGTTGATATCCCGATTTATTTGAACACCTACCCCTTCTTTTATGCGCATGATTGGGCGGCTTTTCAGGAGGTCTCGGATGCGGTGGGGCTCGATCTCTATCCTGCCAATGAAATGAAAGAAGATGAATTTGAGCATCGCAAGTTTTGCGACAAGATCCGTTATCTTGCGAGTGTTTCTAAGCTTCCATTTATTGCGGAATTCCAGGCCGGCATCTGGCACGGCCGTCATTATGAGACGAGCGTTCTAACACCCAACCACTATCGGATGATTTGTCTCTCCGCGTTCCTGGCAGGGGTTAAGGGCTGGAACTGGTACATGCTCGTCAATCGCGACAACTGGTACATGTCGCCGATCAATGAATGGGGCAGGGTGCGCGGAGAACTTTATGACGTGTTTAAGCAGATCGTTACCGCATTCAAGCAGTTGAGGCCGACCTCCCTTAAGAAGCTAACCGAGATCGGCGTTACCTTCAACCCGCTTCAGTATGCCGCCCGAACGCTGACGCACAACAGCCCTATTCTTGTCGCGCTTTATCAAGGGGATGTGGACTATGACATGTGCGATCCTCGACGCAAAATTCCAGAAAAGGAAGTGCTCTTTTATTCCGGTAACCAGTGGCTCGAAAAAATCGCGCATCAGAATCTTCGCCGTTATGTGGAGGAAGGGGGAACTCTTGTGGCGTTCCGTTCTTTCCCTCGCAAGGATGACGATTTTAAGCCGTATCAGGTGGTGGGGTTTGAGGAGCCTGAGCGCACACTTTTTGAGTTTAAACGGCAATTCAAAATAACCCTTGGCAAAGGCGCCGCGCCGATCACGGTCAATAGTTCCGTTTATATTTTTAAGGCAGCCGGGTGTGAAAAGATCCAAGCGGATCTTGGGACTTACGGAAAACAGACGGTGGGCTACATCAAAAAGATCGGTAAGGGGAAGATCATTCACCTGGGGATGGAGCCGGTCTCGGAGCTCGTGCTAGGGGTTTTGAACTATCTCAAAACACCGCTGGTTAGTTATTCCGTAACGCGGGACGTTAAGACGGCGCTTTTTAGCCGAGGCAATCGTTATTTCCTGGTGGTGGTCAATAACGGTAATGAAGACAAGTCCGCCACGATCTGCCTGCCGGCGGTTGACGCGATCAAGGGGAAGATGACCGCTCGGGATCTGATGAGCGGTGAAAAGACGGTTTATTCGAAGGAGGGCCGCCATCCTCTCAACGTCCACGTTGCGCGCAAAGATGGCCGGATCCTTGAGCTCGTTTTCTCCCGCGGCTAAGGAAGGCTTTTCTCAAGGAACGTCCTTTTTAGCCGTTGCTTAAATAGAAGCACCTAGCGATTTTCTGAGAGGAATTTACCCCGTTAGAGATTGTTCCTGTAATTTCTCGACGGTTTTTCAAGGGCTCGTTTGTTAATATCCAATTTTAGAATTCCGCGGTAGCACTCGCAAAGTGCTACGTATCTCGAACGGGGTGGGCCATGTACGAGAACTTTTTTGGACTGAACGAATCTCCGTTTAATGTCACGCCCGACCCTCGTTTTGTCTATTTAAGCAGGCATCATCAAGCGGCGATTTCAGCGATGTCCTATGGAGTCGAGCGTCGTTCGGGGTTCATCCAGATCACGGGCGAGATCGGGGCGGGGAAGACGACGCTTTCGCGCATGTTCCTCCAGCAGTTGGGAGAAAATGTTCACACCTCGCTTGTTTTTAATCCGAAGCTTTCCGAACTGGAGCTTTTGCAGGGGATCGTGGAGGATTTCGGATTGAAGCCTAGGGCCAAGCGGCGCAAAGATTACTTCGATTGTCTGAACAGGTTTCTTTTGGAGGAGAGCGCTAAGGGATTCAATGCGGTCGTGATCATTGATGAGGCGCAGCTTCTGCCACCACGGGCCTTGGAGCAGATCCGTCTTCTTTCGAATCTTGAGACCACAACGCAGAAGCTTTTGCAGATCATTTTGATGGGGCAGCCGGAGCTGAAGGATCTTCTCAAACGTCCGGACCTCAAACAACTTCGTCAGCGTATCACCGTGCGGTGTCATTTGCCGGAACTTAGTTTGGAAGAAGCGGGGCAGTATATCGCGCATCGTTTGAACGTGGCGGGGGCCCACGAGAATTTTTTTACGGCCGAAGCCATGCAACGCATTTACGAACTTTCCTCGGGGATCCCGAGGGTCATTAACGTGCTGGCGGACCGGGCCATGCTGGCCGCCTATGCCAAAAGTACTTTCGTGATCGATCCGGTGCTGGTGGAATGCGCCGAAGCCGATCTCCAAGGAGCGATGAGCTTATGAGCCTGATTCAAAAAGCTTTAGAAAAAACAAACCAAGTGCAAGAAACAAGGACTGCGAATCCTTCTCCGGCTCCGAAGGCGTATGACCGTGACCCGATGGGCGCTGTTCTTGAACAGGAGCTCACCCAGGTCCAGGAATCCTATGCCAAACGGCGGCGGCTTTACTGGAAGGTTTCGTTGGGATTGCTTCTGGTGTGTTTTATGACCGGGCTTTCTTACCTTGGACTTCAAAGCAGCCACCTCAAAACGAAGGCCTCGTCCAGTGCGGTTACGTCTCGTGCTCCTCTCAGGATTTTTTCCGGGACCCTCTACCGTCTTACGGGTATTACAAATATGAACGGTAAAGCGATGGCCGTGATCAACGAAGATATCGTCAGCGTGGGGGATTCTCTTTCAGGTAAGGCGATCGTCAAAGCCATCGGTCCTGGAGAGGTTCGTTTGGATGTTCAGGGAAGAGAAATTAGGCTTACGCTTTAAGGAAATCTTTTTCCGAATGGCGCCGCTCTTAAAATATCAAAACACCCTTCTTTTTGCGCTCCTCTTAGCTCTCGCCTTGTTGATCGCCTTCCGGTATTGGCTGCAGTAGGCGGTAGGCAGCAGGTCCCGGTCCTCCGCGATTCTGTCTTTCGTGCTACAAGACACATATGACGGCAGAAAAATATTCCTTATAGTTATATAAATAATGTATAATAAGCATTATGAGGCTTCCTTTCCTGTGGGTAGCGCTGGGTTTTTCGCTCGGGATCGTTGCGGAAACATATTGGAATATCCCTGTCCTCTGGCTTACGGGAGGACTTTTTTTTGGGATTATTCTTCTCTGGGTTTTTCGTGGGAGAAGATGGTTTCTGGCGCTTTTGATTCTACTTTTAGGATGCACAGGAGCTCTCTGGACGCGGCTTGATGCGTATGTTCCGCCAAATGCGATTCAGAATTTTACGGGTCCTGAACGCCTGACGCTCAGAGGCGTCGTTGATTCTTTGCCTGAGATCAAAGCACGTGGGAAAAAGAAAACCGTTTCCCTGGTTCTTTCCGCGCGGTCAATCACAAGGGAGGAGGCCGGCCGCCGGAAATTTCATAAGGCGAGGGGGAATGTACAGGTTTTTTTGCTCCAATCGCCTATTCTTCCGCAGGTCGGGGATGAACTTAGGCTTTTTGGTGAGTTGAGTGCACCCAAAACGGTCTTGAATCCCGGGGAATTCGATTACGGGAGTTTTTTGGCCCAAAAGAATATTTACGCGCTTTTTCAAACGATCGGCCAAAAAAGTGTTCGCGTGGTCCAAGAGGGGGCCAGGTTTATACCGGGGCGGATATTGGCGGAAACTCGCCGAAGCCTTGCTTCGTTGATCGACAAACTTTACGTAGTGTCCGAAGCTGCGATTCTGAAAGCCCTGGTGCTTGGGTTGAGAAGCGATGTGTCGCCGGAGGTCCGGGATCAGTTCATGAAGACCGGGACGATCCACTTGCTTGCGATCAGCGGACTGAATATCACGATGATCGCTGGGACGTTCTATCTGATGTTCCTTTTTTCGGGGCTCGGGTTTCGCAAGACAGCATTTCTGACGATCCTGATCGTGATCGTTTATGTCGGGCTTGCGGGAGCCGGGATCCCGGTTCAGCGCGCGGGGTATGGATCCGTGTTGGTGCTGTTGGGAGTTCTCATCGGCCGGCCGGCGAACCTCCTGAACGCGCTCTGTTTTGCTTTTTTTATGATACTCCTCTGGAATCCAAAAAGCCTTTGGAATATCGGATTCCAGCTTTCTTTTCTTTCCGTCTTCTCGCTTATGTTGGTCCTGCCTCTTTTATCGCGCTTCAGCGCATGGACTTTGTCTCTGGGTTCAAGCCTCGCGGTGCTTTTCGGGACCTTTCCCGTTGTGCTTTATCACTTCAATATTTTTTCTCCCGTCAGTATCCTCGCGAATCTTGCCGCGATCCCGCTTTTTGATGCGGCACTCTTTAGCGCTCTTTTTGCGCTGATCGGGAGTGGTGTGCCGTTTGTGAATATGCTTCTGATCCAGGTCTCGTCCTGGATTCTCGGGATCGGACTTGTCTGGGTGAAATATCTCTCCACCTGGCGGTGGGGGTACTGGTTCCTGGAGAGGCCCTCCCTCGGGCGGCTTGCGGCGTATTACATGAGCATGGCGATGATCTTATTTTTCTATAAACGGGTTTTCCGCGGAAAGCGTTTTTTTATGGCCTTCTTCATTTGTTGCTGGATAAGTTTTGGTGTTTTGTTTTTTATTGGACCCGGGGGTAGGGAGTTTGAGCTCACGATGCTTGCAAGTGGGAGGAATCAAATCGTGCACACGCGTTTCTCCAACGAAGCTCATTGGCTTTTCAATGCGGGGCGAAATTTCCCCTCCGACCAGGGCGAGTGGCTCATCGCTCCTTTTCTGAGGAATCGTGGAATCCAGCGTCTGGAAGGAATTCTGCTCGCCGGTCTTTCCAGGAAGGATACGGGAGGTCTTTTGTCGGTCTTGCGGAATTTTCCGGTCGGTCATCTTCTTTATCCTGTCGCATCCTCGTATGGCCCGGATGAGTTTTATGGGAATATTCTTAAAATGGGCCGCAAGGCGAAGATCTATCAGCAAGGAGACGAGGTTCTTTTGGGGGAAGAGAAAATTCGGATGATTTCACGGTCACAAAAAAGCTCTGCTTTGTTGGTCGAGTCGGGCCCCTGGCGTATCCTTCTTATCTCGCGATGGGATGCCGAAGTTTTTAGGGGACTTCTTCAGAACAATGAAGCTCCAGCAGAGATCCACGCGGTTTTTTTACCGACGTCAGGGCAGGAGGGGATTCCGGAAGAATTTCAAGACTGGCTCAAGCGATTTCGGCCACTCCTTGTTGTCGTGCCCGATCTGAACTCGGAACTTGTGGCGTATTTGGCTGCCCGACGCGTTCCCTGTCTTGATCTGAAGTCCACCGGCGCATTAGGTTTCAGAAAAAAGGGCCTTCATCTTGAGCTAACATCGTTTTTGAGAGGATCTTTGGGTTTTTTCTCGTATCCTTAAGTCGTTTTCGGGTCATTGCTATTGACAGTTTTTCTTGCCCCATGATATAGTAACGCCTCGCAAATATTCCTAACTCGAAGATTGTAAACGACTTATGAGAATCTCGAAGGTTTTTGCCTTCATTTTTATACTGCTCCTCCCGCACTCTTTTGCCTCTGCGGATTGGGTTTGGTCTCCTGAACAAGGGAAGTTCATCAATACTGAATCCGAGACTCAAAGCGGTGCCGATGATATTTTCGATAATGCCCTGGACCTCTATAAGGAAAAGAAGCTCGATAAAGCGACCGAACAATTCAAGATAATCCTCAAACAGTACCCGAAATCTCGAGTTGCACCTGAATCCCAATACCGGATTGGGACCATCCTGGAAGAAACCGGCGATTATGTGGAAGCTCACAAGGCCTATCAAGCTCTGATCAAATCTTATCCCCAAAGTGAGCGTTTCGAAGAAGTGATTGAGCGCGAGTATCAGATCGGGACCATGTTTCTCTCCGGGAAAAAAGGGAAGCTCCTGGGGCTTGATATTCGCCCGTCCCTGCCCCTGGCCATTGAAGTGTTCCAAAAGATCGAAGAGGCTGCACCCTATGGAGCGTTTGGGGACAAGGCCCAGTTTAATCTCGGGATTGCCTACCAAAAGTCCGCGCGCTTTGATGATGCCCTCGAGGCTTACCAGAATTTGATCGATCAATACCCGCAAAGCAGTCTGCTTCAGCAGGCTCGTCTCCATATGGCCGAGGTTTCGTACGCGAAATCCTCCAACCAGACCCGCGATCAGGGCGCACTCGATGAAGCGGCTCGCCAGGCACAGGGCTATCTCAAACGATATCCCGGCACCGAAGAAGCCCAACAAGCCGCAAAGATCAGCCAGGAAGTGGATGAGATGAACGCTGAGAAGAACTACAGGATCGGCCTTTATTACGAAAAGGATAATTATCTTACAAGTGCGTTGATCTATTACTTTGACACCTCGAACCGTTATCCCAATACGAGTTGGGGGAAGAAGTCCGCGGAGAAACTTCATTCGCTGCAAGAACCCGTGAAGTATCTGAATGCCAAAGCCGGGGAGTTGCAGAAAGAGTTAGCGGCCCTGGAGGCGAAATATCAGGCGCTTGGATCGGGGCAAAAGGCGGAGAGGGAGCAGCTGAAAAAAGAGATCTCCCAGATGAAAAAGCGCCTTAAGGCGATCGATAAGAATAAGAGCGAGAGTTTGTCTCGCCGCAAACAGGATCTGAAGCGTCGCGAAGGTGAGTTGAACGAAAAGTTTAAAGAGCTCGAGCGCAAGAAGAAGCGTTTTAAAAATAATACGTCTCCCGAATTCCAAAAAGCCATGGATCGGTGGATGTCGTCCCTTGAGGCCGAGCGTGATGCTCTTGCGGAGGAGAAAGGACGTCTTGAATCCTGGCGTTCCGAGCTTGGCATTTCGGATGATAAGTTTTATGAGAATTTGATCCCGAATAACCTGGGGAATCTGATCCCGGATCATTTGCCTTTCATGGGCCAGTCCGAGACTCCGCTTCAAAAGATCCAACAGATGGATGAAAAGGATCTTTACAAGCTTTCCCGGAAGAAAAAAGAACTTCTCGAGAAAAAGGAGAGACTCTACAAGCGTTACAGTGAGTTGCAGTCTTTGCTGACTCCGGAGCGTTCCGATAGCGGCGTGAAACGGAAGCGTCTGCGCGGTGTCGTGGCAAAGGATCCCACCAAGCCCACCGACCCAAAACTTTTGGCGCGTGAAAAGGACATCGAAGCTCTTGAGGCCAAGTTGGACTCAAAAATGGCGCTCTATGAAAAATATTTTGGTAAGTCCGCCGAACAGGAGCTGGAGGCCATGATTGAAAGTCGATCGGCTCCTCAAGCGGCCTTTAATCCGTTTAACGTCGAGGCCGGCGACCTTCAGAAGAAGAACATCGAAGAATTGCTCGAGCTGAAAATGCATCTGAGTGAGCAGGTGAGAGCCCAACAGGACATCGTGGAAACTCTCAGCACCGCCTTTGACAAGGAGCTGGCGTTGAAAGAGCAGCAGGTCCTGATGAAGTACATCGATGATAATAAGGACGTGGACGTTCGAAAACTCCGCAAGAAGATCAAGGGTGTGGAGAAAGATCTTCGCCGATGTTATCAGGACATAGGCGATCGGCAAAAAAACAAGAAAAAGCTTCTTGGGGAACTGGATCAAACGTTGAATCCGCGCGAGGGAAAGGGGAGCGTTCTGAGGACTCTCGCGAAACCGGTCACAGGTCCCGCCTATCTTGCCAAGGCGTTTATTTTCGGTCTCCCGAACGAGGATGTAACTTTGACGGATGCCGCAAAAAAACCGGGATCAGATGTAAAAGCCAAAAAACTTCAGGAAGGAATCGAGCTGGAAAGTCTCATGATCCAAGCGCAGGCGGAGGAGATCAACAAACTCGAAAAGCAGCTAGAAATTTTGAACGCGAAGGCCTCTCTCTCTGGAGGCATGAAGTTCCGAACTTCATTTGTTAAGGTGCCCTATGCGTTCATTGAAGAAGCTGTCCAAAGCGCACGACGCGTGGTCCCCAGGAAAAGCCGTAAGGATGTTCTTCTGAATCGCCTGGATAATCAGAGTCAAGAGCTGGAACGTTTCAAAGCTGAGTTGGAAGCAACCGAGGTTCTGATCAAGGAAAAGACTCCCGTCGCTTCTCCTTCTATCGATCCTGCGGTTCCTGCAACAGATGCGGAGAAAAAAGAAAAAGCCGAGCAGGCTCCGGATGAGAAACAATTGAGGGAAGACGCCATGAACTTGCGGGAGCAGCTCGAGATTTCCTACAGCGTTTACGCCCAAGAACAGGGCGTTGTGCTTGGGGACGCCGGCCAGAAAGAAGCTCCCCGCGACGCGGAGGGCGCCAAGAGATATAATGAGTACAAGGAAGTGGGGGCGAAACTCGCCGGCGTGATCGATGAAGAGATTGCCATCGAACAACAGGAGAGAGCGATTCTTGAAAGGCGGGTTGTGGAGGCAGACAAAGTGATCCCGACCGTGACTTCTAAGGCCATGCAGCAGGATCTTGAGACCGAAAAGGATCGCATCGGGCAGCGTCTTTCAGACCTGACCACACGGCATGATTTTCTTTCCAAGGAAAAAGAACGTTTCACTATCAAGTGAGCAACGGGGACTTATGATGAAAAACATGAGATCGTTTGGAATTTTGGGTTTAGTCGTGGCGATGGCCTTGAGCGGTTGCGGGTATACCCGTAAGACCGTATTGCCGCGGAATATGAAAACGATCTATGTGGAGACCGTGAAGAACAAGCTCGATGCCGAGAAGATTTACGCCTATCAGCCCGGGCTCGAAATGGACATCACCAACGCGGTGATCCAGCGGCTTCAACAGGATGGCACGCTGAAAGTGGTTACCCAGGAGAAAGCCGATGCGATCCTGAAAACGGATCTGGTGTCCTTGGAACAGGAGGGACTCCGGTTTACTTCGCTGGAAGGTGTTTCGCAGTA
>JBAXGK010000041.1:0-11391 GCA_037139435.1 Candidatus Omnitrophota bacterium
GACCGTTCGTAGCACTTTTAAAAGCGTTGAAAAGCGGTCAGGATTTCAAGAAGGTCCCGAATCTTGGGTATAAAAAACGCGGTCAATTGGTTTTCAATCCCCGAAAAGAAAACTTCCCGATCGAAACACTTTCTTTTCCGGATTTTTCCGATCTTCCCCAAGACCATTATCTCTTCGAGAAGAAGCCACTCTGTTTCATCATCACCTCGCGTGGGTGTCCTTACCGCTGCGCTTTTTGCTCAGTTCATAAGACATTCGGTCACAAATGCCGGCGACGTTCTGCAGAAAGTATTCTCTCCGAGATCAAACAGCGCTACGGCGAGGGTTATCGCGTCTTTGACTTTGAAGACGACAATCTCACTTTTGACCGGAAAGAAATGACAGAGCTATGCAAAAAACTCATCCGGACCTTCCCTGAAAAAGATATCCAGCTACTCGCCATGAATGGGGTTTGCTATTGGACGCTGGACTCTGGCATCCTCAAGCTCATGCGGCAAGCGGGGTTCACGCATTTAAACCTTTCCCTCGTCAGCACGAACACGGCCTTGCTCAAGACCGTCCAACGACCCAATCCTCTCAAGAAATATCGGGACGTGGTAAAAAAGGCGGCCGCGCTCGGCTTTAAGGTCGTCGCCTATCAGATCCTCGGCCTTCCGGGAGATACGCTTTCCTCCATGATCAAAACGCTTCTCTTTAACGCCAAGCTACCGGTGCTCTTGGGAGCATCCCCTTTTTATCTTATCCCTCATTCGCCTATCGCCCGGCACTTTGACGACCCTTCTGAAACGGATGTCTTCCGAGCGCGCCTCACAGCCATGGCGATCGAGACCCGGGAATTCAAACGTGAGGATCTTTACACACTTCTTATCACGACCCGTATCCTGAACTTCCTCAAGGGGATCCCTCTCAAGACCTCACCCGTTTCTCTATCCAAAGCGTTAGAGATCGCCGCAAAGCTGGACCGCAGGTCGGCCACAGGCGTTGAAATTTTTCGGAAATTGCTCAAAGAGAAAGTCTTTTACGCTTCAACCTCAAAAAGGCTTGAGCCCATTCCCCGTTTCAAGACGGGACTCTTCTTCCAATTATGGAAGAAACTTGATAACATCAAAACTCAAGAAAATAAGGCTATCGAACTCTAGGAGGCTGAGCGTGCTGATCAAAGCCATTCTTTGTATTCTTTTGTGTCTCTCCGCAGGCGGAATCGGGTCGACCTTCACGATGCCCGCCATCCCCACTTGGTACGCGTCGCTTATAAAACCTTCTTTCTCGCCACCTAATTGGGTCTTTGCACCTGCGTGGACGCTGCTTTATATTCTGATGGGCCTTGCAGCCGCAAAGGTCTGGCAAAAGGGCCTTCAAAACCCTCAGGTTCGTACCGCGCTTGTTATTTTCCTCGTCCAACTCATACTGAACATGCTCTGGTCGGTCCTTTTCTTCGGGCTCCGGTCGCCCCTCTATGGTCTTGTGGATATTCTGTTCCTTTGGGCCATGATCTTGGTTACAATAGCGCAATTTTCCAAGGTTTCGACCCTGGCAGCTGCACTGCTCCTCCCCTATATTCTGTGGGTGACATTTGCAAGCGGCCTCAATATCGGGATCTTTTTTTTAAACAGATAAATCCTGGAAACGATGAGCGGGAAACGTTGAACGGATCGTTCGGCATTCCTGGTCATCTCTTCCCCGGAGAAACGGCTTAAAATCATGGAATGGTTGCAGGAATTCTTCACAAAGCTTTCTGATCTTCCAGCGCTGATCCGCTGGGGCGGCTATGTTGTTCTAACCATTATTGTCTTCGCAGAAACCGGACTTTTGGCCGGATTTTTCCTCCCCGGGGATTCCCTGCTTGTCACAGCAGGACTCATAGCGGCCGTAGATCAATCGATGAATATCTGGATCTTAAACCTTTTGTTGTGCTCTGCGGCTATTGTCGGCGACACAACTGGCTATTGGATTGGCTATCACTTAGGACCTAAAATTTTCAACAAGGAGGATTCCTTCTTTTTTCATAAAAATCACCTTGTCAGAACCCAGAAATTTTATGAAAAACACGGGCCCAAAACCATTATCTTAGCTCGTTTCGTCCCGATCATACGAACCTTTGCTCCCACCGTCGCGGGTGCGGGGCGTATGGATTACAAACAATTCCTGACCTACAATATCATAGGTGGAATCGGCTGGGTCATGAGCATGACATTTCTGGGATTCTTACTCGCTCGCTCAATCCCGAACATCGAAAAGAAAGTCCACTGGGTCATCCTGGTAGTGATCGTCCTTTCAATCCTTCCGATCTTGAAAGAGTGGCTGCATTCGAGGAAAAAGTCTTAAACCTGTATTTATTTCTGAAGAAGAATTAGAATAAAACCGTTGGGTTAGTTTTGTGACCGTTGTTATTTTCTACGTTTTCAAAAAGCAATAGAACATGAAAGGTCGTTATGGCTCTTAAAGAAACTTATGAGAAACAAGGCGCTTTCCTCTTCCGTGGAAGAAGTTACCTTCCTTTACTGGTAACACCGCTCGTTATCGCGGCACTCCTCGATCCCCAGTTCACGCATCCGCTTTTCAGCGGCTTTGCCGGCTCTGTCTGGAAAACGATCTGTATTCTCATTTCTTTCGCAGGCCTCCTGGTGCGCTGCCTCGTGGCCGGCTATGTCCCCCTGGGGACGTCAGGACGCAATACAGCGCGCCAAGTCGCGGAAAGCTTGAACACCCGGGGCCTTTATTCGTTCGTTCGTAACCCGCTTTATCTCGGGAACTTTCTCATTATCCTGGGACTACTGCTCTTCAGCCAAGTCTGGTGGTTCACGGTTGCGGGCATCGCGATCTTTTGGATCTTTTATGAGCGCATTATTTTCACGGAAGAAGAATTCCTGCGCCAGAAATTTGGGCAAACGTTCGTGGAATGGTCCATGAAAACACCCGTCTTCATCCCGAATTTCAAGGGCTGGCAACAACCGGAGCTCCCTTATGCGTGGAAGATCGTTCTGCGCCGAGAACACTCAACTCAATTCGGCATGGTCTCCGCGCTCACCTTGCTCGGGATCGCTTCTGACCTTTTTACGAAGCCGGACCATAAGATCGCCGCTTTTTGGTGGATCTTCTGGGGAACTTCGCTTGTCATCTATCTTGTTTTTCGCTTTCTGAAGAAAAAAACAACTGTTCTCAACATTGAAGGCCGTTAAACTTTCATCGAGGTGATTCATGAAAAAATCGCTGGGAACCAAAACACTTCTCTTCCCCACTCCGGTAATGATCATCGGCTCGTATGACGCAAACGGTGTTCCGAACGCGATGAACGTGGCCTGGGGCGGCATCGCCTGCTCGGAGCCTCCGTGTGTCACGGTCTCCATCCGGGACCACCGCAAGACCTATGAAAACATCATGGCCAAAAAAGCTTTCACCGTGAATATCCCTTCCGAAAAATACATGAAAGAGGCCGATTATTTCGGGATCGTCTCCGGCAAGACCGAGGACAAGTTTAAGGCCACGGGGCTGACCCCAGTGAAGAGCGATCTTGTGGACGCTCCCTACATCAAGGAATTCCCTTTCGTGCTGGAGTGTGTCCTTAAAGAAACCCACAAGCTCGGCATCCACACGCAATTCATCGGAGAGATCAAGGATATCAAGGTCGAGGAGTCGGCGCTCAACTCCAAAGGATTCCCGGACCCTGAAAAGATGAAAGCCTTCATGTTCGATCCGGGAACGAGCGCCTATTACGCCACCGGAAAATTCCTCGGTCAAGCTTTCACGGTCGGCAAGAAAAAGTGATTCGTCGCAATACTTTTCGAGGCTCATCCTGCGCGACAGGCCCTCGAGCACGGAGTCGAAGGGTCTCCAATGACTAAGTGGATCGGTTTGGCAGCGGGGGGAGTTCTCGGAACCTTCGCCCGCTATTTCCTTTCAGGGGCCGTCCATCGTGTTTTCGGAGTCACATTCCCCTTTGGAACCCTTGTGGTCAATCTCATCGGATGCTTCGCCATCGGCTTTCTTGCCGTGCTCGCAGAAGAAAAATTCTTGCTAGGCCCTACCGCGAGGGTTTTCCTCATGATCGGTTTTTGCGGCGCTTTCACGACGTTCTCGACTTTCATTCTTGAAACCTCGAATCTCACCAAAGACGGCGAAAGCCTTTACGCCTTTATGAATATTGCCCTGAGCGTGGTTTTAGGCTTTCTGGTCTTTCGCCTGGGCGTTATGCTCGCGAGAATGCTCTAGCGGAGCTTGCCCCGTTAGAGATCTTCGGATATATGAGCCCATAGAATGAGCCATTTACGAACGGAAAGCTTTTAGCTCATTCATTTTCAACAACTCACGGAAGCGCTTCCTGAAAGCGTTTCCTATCTCTAACGGGGGGACAATTCATGAAAATACCCGAGGACGGAAAACTTTTAAGGGTTTTTATCGGCGAAGCGGATAAATGGCAGGGCCGGCCGCTTTATGAGGCGATCGTGCTATTGGCTAAAGAAAAGGGTATGGCCGGCGCTACGGCCGTGAAAGGATTTATGGGATTCGGCTGCAAAAGCCACATGCACACGACGAAAATCCTTCGGCTTTCTGAAGATCTCCCCATTGTGATCGAGATCGTGGACAGTGAAGAAAAGATCGCGAACTTCCTTCCCCTTTTGGATCCCATGGTGAAGGAAGGCCTCGTCACTCTCGAAAAAGCGAACGTAATCCTCTACACCGCATGACATTTGATTTTATTAGTATGCGGTGTGGCACCGTTAACCCTTAAAATTAAATAGAGAACAGTGCTATCGCGCGGGCTGATCCCCGGAAGGTTTCGGAAGGCCACGACGGAGAGACTCCCGGAAAGAGTAAAGACAGCCGCAATAGCGCTGACGGTAAAAGCTCTCTTCCTTAGCGATACGATCCATTTGTTCCTGACCGCCCCCCACCCGCCAGTTCTGCGCCCAGTAAGTCATTCCCGGAAATGAAGCTGCGGCTTTTTCTCCCGCGCGATTCACTTGCGCGAGATCTTTCCAACGGGAAATGCCAAGGCTCGTCGTGAACACTCTAAAACCATTCTCATTCGCGTAAGCCGCAGTCTTCTCAAGACGCATCTGGAAACAAAGATCACAGCGCTCGCCCCGCTCCGCGTCCTCCTCATGGCCTTCCACGTGTTCAAACCAGGGATCAGCCTCATCGTCCGCGTCCACGAAGGGCATATTCAGTTTTTGTGCGTATCGAATGACCTCGGCCTTTCGGCGCTCGTATTCTTCACGCGGGTAAATATTGGGATTACAGAAAAAGACCGTAGGCACGATCCCGCATGTGATCATCCTCTTAAGGATGGAGCAAGAACATGGCGCGCAGCACGAATGGAGCAGAACTTTTTTTTCGTGGTGGGGAATTTCCAGATCAAAGAGGCTTGTCATAAGAGGCGCCTCAGAAAATCAAGAATTACAGAAACCCGGCGAGGGGAATGGCTTCGTCGATCAACATGATGGGAATATCCCCACGGATCGCATAGAGGAATTGCTTGTCCGTACGAATAAGCCCGCCTTCTATCTTCTGCTTAACCGTTTCTCCGCCGCGAGCTTTAAGCTGTTTTGCCTCGATCTTTTGATTGATCTTTTCGATCAAAGACGCGTCTGCCACGGAAAGATCTTGTTTCGTCTCGGGGCAACAAAGGATGGAGAGTAATTCGCTGGATACCATAGTCCCAAATACCTTTCAATTTTTTCGAAGTTAAAGTTGGGCTAATGGAAACATTATACAGAAAAAAGCCCGCTCGGGAAACGGTGCATAGTGAACGCTAAACGCCCGCGTTGCGCCTTATGCGTTCCCCGGCATTAAGCGTTATCTTCGTCCTCTGAATCAGACTCGACGGGAGTGGCTTCAGCGTAGTCGCCCGTAGGATTCGGAAGGAGGATCTCCCGGGGCTTTGCCCCATCCTGAGGACCGATTACGCCCGCAGCCTCTAACTGATCGACAACACGTGCCGCCCGCGAATAGCCAAGCCTTAAACGCCTCTGTAAATAAGAGGTCGAAGCCTGACGCGTGGTCAAGACAATGCGCTTGGCTTCCTCAAACATATCATCTTTTTCTCCGGCGCCACCCGGCATCGAGCTGTTCTGCGCGGCTTGGATCTCGCCATGGTATTGCGGTTTCCCTTGGCTGGCTGTAAAGGCCACGATTTTATTGATCTCATCATCATCAATAAGCGGCGCCTGTCCGCGGATCATGTTGTCGCTGCCGGGCTGAACAAAAAGCATGTCTCCTCGACCTAGTAGTTTTTCCGCACCCTTACTGTCCAAGATAGTCCTGGAATCCACCACCGAAGCCACCTTGAACGCAACGCGAGCCGGGAAATTCGCTTTGATGACACCGGTGATCACATCGACCGAGGGCCGCTGCGTCGCAAGGATCAAATGGATTCCGACCGCTCGAGAAAGCTGGGCGAGACGCGTGATGGCCGTCTCGACTTTATCCTGCGCCACCAACATGAGGTCCGCAAGTTCGTCAATGATGACTACGATGTAAGGGATCGAGACCGGGATCACATTATCGGATTCCCCCGCCGCTTCGACCTGCTTCACGCCATCCTCAGAAAGTTCACGGGTATTGAATCCAACAATGTTCCTCACACCGATCGTGGCAAAAAGCTTGTACCTCTTTTCCATTTCCATCACGACCCAGTTGAGCGTGTTCGCCGCCTTGCGGACATCCGTCACCACAGGCGACAGCATGTGCGGTATCTTGTTATAAACAGCCAGTTCTACCATTTTAGGATCGACCATGACCAGTTTCAGCTGGGAAGGCGTACAGTGATAGAGAAGACCCGCAATAATAGAATTAATGCAAACGGTCTTGCCGCTTCCTGTGGTCCCGGCAATCAAAATATGGGGCATGGACGCCAGGTCCGCGATCATCGGCTTCCCGCCCGTGTCTTTTCCGAGAATCAGGGGCAACATGCATTTCTGTGAACGAAAATCGGGATTCTCGATCATCTCACGCACCAGGATCGGCCGCGACACAGAATTCGGAACTTCGATCCCGATCGTCTGCTTCCCGGGGATCGGTATGATCATCCGGATGCTTGTCGCCCGAAGAGCCATGGAAATATCATCTTCATAGGCCGCGATCGAATTGGCTCGCACACCGGGCGCAGGAAGGATCTCGTAGAGCGTGATCTTCGGTCCCTGTTCCACCTCGACCACCTTGACTTCGATCTCAAATTCGCCGAGCGTTGCTTCAATGGCCTTGGAATTCGCCGCGAGATCGTCGCCACCGCTGACCACATCCTCCTTCGGTCTTTTCAAGATATCCACCGAAGGAAATTGGTAATTAACATCGGCCTTGATCTGCGAGCCGATCACGCCCTTAAAGGCAACCGCCTCACCGGATCCGCTCTCAGCCGCCTTTTCCTTACCGGAGGGATCCGTTTTGACCCCCTCGGTCTGAGGGACGGGCTTTTTTACGGATTCCCTAGCTTCCTCTTTTGCTTTCTTTTCAGACTTCGTCTTATCTTCCATCATGCCCGCGGTGGGCTGATAGGTTTTGATCTTGAGCGGAATATCCGGCATTCGGGGCGCCGGCTTTTCCTTCTCCTTTTCTTTCTCTTTTTCTTTATCCTTCTCCCTTTGCTTGAGCTCCTTTACTTTTTGTTCCTGTTCTTTTTTAAGAGCACCGGCATTCCCGTTCTTTTTTGTTCCTTGGGGGAACTGTTCGGCAACACTTGAAAAAAAGTCTTGGCACCTTTCAAGAATCGCGCGAAATAAAGGATAGAGAAGAAAGTCCGTGGCAAGAAGGAGCGAAAGCAAAAGCGCGGAGCCGGCTAAAATATAACTTCCAAGCCGGCCAAAGTAACGCAATAAATGGTTCCCGGCTACATACCCAAATGCGCCTCCATAAATGAATCGCTGCGAGGGCCCTACGGTAATCGTCACGATCGTTGCTATCGAAAGAAGCGCGATGGCAAGCCCTATAAATTTGAAAAGCTTACGCTCGGGAACTTTCTGAAGAAAAAAGCACTCCGCCCAAAGCAGGAATACAAAGGGGATGACGAAGGCGCTGATGCCGAAAATAAGAAAAAGCACGAAGGCAACATAGGCGCCAAAAACTCCGGCGTAATTGACGACGGGAAACGAAGGCTGAGAGGAATAGAACGCGATATCCTCCGCGTGATAAAAAAAAAGGCTTACAAGGGTAAACACCCCTAGCAAAAGGAAAAAAACGCCCCAGATTTCGTTGACTCGTTCTTTTTTCATAATTCTCTAGCAGTTAGGTTGAGCGCCTGCCTTCCGGCAGGCAGGGATAGCGCGTAAAAATACGAGGGAAAATTAAGCCTTATGTAAACCTTATACCCTAAGAACAATACGCTGTCAGTGGCCGGTGTGGCCGAACCCGCCGGCACCCCGACGTGTTCCATCAAGATTATCGACTACCTCAAGCTTCGCCTTAACCACCTCGGCAAGGACCATTTGGGCGATCCGCATGCCGCGCGTCACGGTGAAAGCCTCTTTTGCGTGATTGATCAAAATAACCTGAATCTCACCACGATAATCGGAATCGATCGTCCCGGGGGTATTAAGAAGTGTGATCCCGTGTTTGATCGCAAGGCCACTCCGAGGACGAATCTGGGCCTCAAGCTGCTTGGGGAGGGCGATGATAATGCCGGTAGGAACAAGAACCCGCTCCCCTGGCTGGATCGTAACGGGCTCCTGGCAGGCGGCTAAAAGATCCATGCCGCTCGCGCCTTCGGTCTGATATTGCGGAAGGGGAAGGCCTTCGAAATGCGGTAAGGTTTTAACTTCGATATTAATTTCGTTCATATTCCCTATAAAAATAAAAGGGGACAGTCCCTTGAAATGTTTTCAGAGGGACTGTCCCTTTCGTTGATGAAAAATCTTACCGACGAGGCCGGCCTCTTCCGCCGCGATCATCACGATCACGTCTTGGAGGAGCTGCTTCCACGACCGTTCTTTGATCTTCAGGAAGTATCGGAAGGGGTTCTGTCATCGCTTGCTTGATGCTCAAGCTTATTTTACCCCGTTCGTCTACGCTCAAGACCTTCACTTTAATCTTATCACCCACGCGGAGATAATCCCCAGCGCTCTTCACGAATCCTTCGGTGATCTCCGAAACGTGGCAGAGCCCGTCTTTCCCAGGGAGGACTTCGCAAAATGCGCCAAACGGCATGAGCTTCTGGACCGTACTGTCATAGATCTTGCCGATCTCAGCATCTTCGGTCACAGCTTGAACGCGCGCGATGGCGGCTTGCGAGGACTCATTGCTCATGGCGGCAATGAAGACGCGCCCGTCATCTTCGATATCGATCTTGGCGCCGGTCTCTTCGACAATCTTGCGGATATTCTTGCCGCCGGGGCCGATCAACATACCGATCTTTTCCGGATCGATCTTGAGGGTCGTAATGCGCGGCGCGAATTCCGAAAGTTCTTTCGGTGTTTTGATGCAAGCCCCGATCTTGTCCAGGATCGCAAAACGCGCCTGTTTGGCCTGATCAAACGCTTCCTTGAGCTGGGCTTCGGTGATACCGTCGATCTTCATGTCCATCTGAAGCGCCGTCAGTCCCTCGCGGGTCCCCGCGGCTTTGAAATCCATATCGCCCAAATGGTCTTCGATCCCGGCGATATCCGTCAGGACCTTCCAGCGGCTCTTGTCCGACACAAGTCCGATCGCGATCCCGGCAACTGGCGCCTTGATCGGAACCCCGGCATCCATCAGCGCGAGTGTTCCGCCGCAGACGGTCGCCATGGAACTCGACCCATTGGATTCCATGATCTCCGAAACGAGGCGGATGGTGTACGGAAAATCTTCCTGCGACGGAAGAATAGGCTCCAGCGCGCGTGAAGCAAGCGCCCCGTGACCGATCTCACGACGTCCTGTCCCACGGTTGGGCCCGACCTCGCCCACGCTGTAGTGCGGGAAATTATAATGGAGCATAAAACGCTTGAAGACCTCTTTTTCCAAAGAATCAACCCTTTGCTCGTCATCCCCCGTACCAAGCGTCATCACGCTCAAGCTCTGCGTCTGACCGCGGGTGAAAAGAGAGGACCCGTGCGTCCTCGGCAAAATGCCGATCTCGCAGGTGATCTGACGGATATCGCGTTCCCCGCGTCCGTCCGGACGTTTGCCCGTGGAAAGAACAAAATCACGGATCATTTCGTGCTCGAGCCGTGCAAACGCGATCTTCACGAGGGCTTCATCAAAATCTTCTGCCTTGGTGTCGCATTGGGCGAGAGCCTTTTCATAAAGGCCTTTCAGAAACGCTTCCTGCGCTTCCTTGCCTGACTGAGCAAACATTTTCTCGAATTCACCGCCGATGGCAGCCCTGATCTTCTGTTCCATGCCCGCCTGAAATTGGAGCGGTTTCACGGCCTTTTTAGTCTTGCCGGCCTTTTTCACAAGCTCGAGTTGGAGCTGCACGGCCTGCTTGACCGCTTCATGCCCAACTTTAAGCGCCTCAAGCATTTGCTCTTCCGATATCTCTTGAGCGCCCGCTTCGATCATCACGATCTTCTCAAACGTCCCGGCGACCACGAGGTCAAGCGCGCTTTTTTCGAGTTCCTGGTGCGTGGGATTCACAACAAACTGCCCGTCCACGAGTCCGACGCGCGCGGCGCCGAGAGCCGTCGTGTAAGGAATATCTGAGATCATGAGCGCCGCCGAAGCCGCGTTCATAGCGAAGATCTCGGTCATATTCTCGCCGTCTACGGAAAGCACGGTCACCGACACTTGAACTTCGTTGAGATAATCTTCAGGGAAAAGAGGGCGAATAGGGCGGTCGATCAGACGCGAGGTCAGGATCTCCTTCTCCGAAGGACGGCCTTCACGTTTAAAAAAACCGCCTGGGATCTTCCCTGCGGCGTACGTGCGTTCGCGATAATCCACGGTAAGCGGAAAAAAATCGCGGATCTCCTTCTTGTCAGCTGCCGCAACCACGGCCGCGAGGATCACGGTCCCGCCGCATTGAGCGATCACTGCGCCATGAGCTTGTTTGGCCATGCGCCCGGTTTCCAGGGACACTTCATGGCTTCCGATCTGAGTAGAAACTTTTGTGGCATTTGTCATGTGAGGTTACACCTTTCGCTTGTGAGATTGGGACTTATTCAATATAAAGGCAGATTGAAACACTGAAACGAGGATTTTATTTCCTCAGATCAAGGCGAGCAATGATCTGCTGGTATTTTTCAGGGGTTTCATTTTGGAGATGCTTCAGTAACCTTTTGCGGCGGCTGACCATCTTAATAAGTCCATAGCGCGAGTGATGGTCTTTGACATTTTTTCCAAAATGTCCGGATAGACCATTGATGCGCTCTGTAAGAAGAGCGATCTGAACCTCATCGGACCCCGAATCGTTCTTGCTGATCTTATACTTTGAAATGATCTCTTTTTTCTTCGTCTTTGCTAATGCCATTTTTTCTTCTAACT
>JBAXGK010000042.1:0-11390 GCA_037139435.1 Candidatus Omnitrophota bacterium
CCCCTTACCCCTCAACCACTTATAGCATTCCCTCTACAGTTAATACGAAAGAACCTATAAATGATAGCTATTGCTATATGAAAGACTTTCTAACGAAAAAAAGAGTGTTTTTGCTAGTTAGACAATCTAGCATAACGCCCCGCACAAGCCTCTACATGTATTAGGGATAGGAAGAAGGATCCCGGAAGGAGAAACGATGGAAGCGCGCATGGAGAGACAAAAAGGATTCACTCTCGTTGAAGTCTTGATTAGTCTCTGTATATTTTTGGTAGTTTGTTTATCCTTCGCCTCCGCGCTGGTCACAAGCATGTATCTTTCTTCTTATATGAAACACAGAGTTCAAGCTATGTATTGGGCCCAAAGGATCCTCGAAGAGGAACGCAGGATTCCTTTTAACAACATTGTCAGCCAACCTTCCTCCCCTATTTCTCTCGACACCCGAGGAACTTTCACTGTCACGGGGGATGATTTTATTGGAAACCGTATCATCACCGTGACCAACGTGGATATGGCCGTCACAAACATGTACCGAAAAAAGGTCCAAGTCGAGGTTAATTGGACGGAGCGCATCTTGGGAGGAAACGTCCAGAGACAGGAAAATTGCAGTACGGATATCGCGAACGAATCGCAAATAATCTAAGAAAGATCATAAAACATGATGAAACGATTTTTTAAAATCAAGCGATGGCGGATGAAACGGACAAATGAGAAGGGATTCACGCTTATAGAGATTCTCATTGTTGTGGCCATGACAGCCATGACCGTAGGCGTGCTGTCTTCGGCGTTTATCGTTTACAAACAAACAGCGGCCAAGGCAACGGTCGAACAAAGCCTCCAGCAAATTTCAAATGTCATTATAAATAAAATTATCAAAGGCAGCTCTGAACCGGGAGGGACTTTCCGTCTTTCCGAAGCGGTCTCCTATCATATTGCCACTACAAGCGAGTTGCATTTTGTGGGAACCGACGGTATTGAACGACGCTATTACTTGAACCCGGCAGGGACATCTTTGTTCTACAATCATCCCACAGCCAGCGGAACGGTGGATGAAGTAATCTATACCGCTCCTGCAGGGAATACACTGGCTCTCCGTTTTTGGGTTTTAGCAGGAACTCCATATGCTAATGTGACGCTCGGAATTGATGTCGGATTATCGCAAAATGTCTCGGGAAAAACAGTGTCCGGTTCCGCAACGACCATGATCAACATTAGGAACCATCCTGTATGAAAACTAAAAAAATAGGAAACAACAAAGGTTTCGCATTAATTGCTGTAATGCTCTACACCCTCCTAATCATGGGTTTTTTGACCGCCTTTTTTATTGTAGTAATCGGAGGTTATAAACAAGCCCGAAGAACGACCGATTCCTTACGCGCTTATTATGTCGCCGACGCGGGACTTTCCCATGCTTTTCTAAAATTAAAAGCTGTAACAGGCGCTCTGCCTAGCAGCAGTTCCCTTAATATCCCCACCACTTCTTATTCTGTGAGACCGGGCGGCCTGGCAGGCAGCTATACCGTATCGTTCTCGGATGACGGGGCCTCATGGCGCACCTACACCATAACCTCTATCGGCACTTTTGGTATCGCAACTAAAACATTAACGTTAAAGGTCAAACTGGTGTCTCTTGCGAGATGGAATTACCTGAGCAATTCCGAAATAACCTCGAAGTGGGGAACTCTATGGTGGATCACGAACATGTATAGTGAAGGCCCTGTTCACACGAACGGCCAATTCAATATTTTGGGCAACCCCGTTTTTGACGGCCCCGTAAGTCAATCTTCCGCCACGATCAATTACTGGAACGGAGGACCGCCCAAGGACAATCCGGATTTCCAGGGAGGCCTGTCCCTCGGAGTTCCTAATGTTTTTTTTCCCACTACGGAAATAATAAGTAACGTTCAAACCGCCGCGCAAGCCGGCGGTTTCTTACTGAGCGCCAAAGACCCCAAAAAACCCGGTACGACCACCATCGAATTACTTGCGAATGGTACGATGAACGTCACCAATACCAAATTGAACTGGAACAAAAAAAACATGGCCATTCCGGCAAACAAAGCTCTTTATGTTCAAGATGAAAATGTCGAGGTCAAAGGGACTTTAAAAGGCCAGATGACCATTGCCACCAACAAGGATGTTTTGGTCAGCGGAAGCATTCGATACAACACGGATCAAATGCTTCACAACGCGGACCCGGTTCATAATCCTGCCAGCACGGATATGCTGGGATTAGTCGCCAGCAATAATGTATCCGTAAAAGAAGGCGTCACCGGTGCCCTCAGGATCGATGCTTACATTGTGGCTCTCACCCAATCATTTAACCTCCAATGCTATCTGAACAATCATTCGGCCGGGGGGAATCAGGGAGATATGCTCCAGTTTGGCGGACTGACCAACAACACCTGCGGCCCCACGGGGGTCATGGATTCAAAAGGAAAGATCACCGACGGCTACAATCAACTTCAGTACTACGATACAAGATTTCAGGATTCAGCGCCGCCTTGGTTTCCAGCCGCACGGGAATCAAACAACGGCCGGTACATTTACATAAAAACAAAATTCACTGAATCTTAACCAGGGTATTTTGTGAGGGAGCGATGAAAGAATTGCTAAAAAAAATTCCTGTAGTAGCGGTTGTTTTGATCGTGCTGACGGTATTTGCCTTATGCTCTTTTCTTGTGAATAGAAAAAAAGCCATTACTACACTAGCCCCTACAGCCGAGGCCCCTATTGAAACGCCTGAGAGCACGGGACCCGACCTAGCCCCCGGCATGACGTCCCCTGTCAGCGCTATTCCCAGTGACGAAGAGATTATTGCAATTATTGCAGATCAAGCTCAAAAACAAGAAAGCAGGGCGACCCTTGTCGCGGCGAGGAATGAGAAAGCAGACAAAGTTGTGACCGAAGTTGAAAGAAAGGCGACCGTGGCCTCGCCCGGAGGGAACCCGGATGATTCGATCGATTCGACAGAATTGTCACCGGAAGCCGCGGAGGACAGAAGTAAAGAGTTTTTGGCGTTAAAGGACGGCGTTCGGACCGGTCAATATTTTCAGCGTTAGGCCTCGTTTTTCTTTTCTTCTTCCCACGAGTATACTTTGGGGATCTGGAGAAATCCGCTGTATCGAGGGAAGCCTATTTATTCTCTTGCGCGCTTCAACTCAGGCCCAGACTTGTCCTGATCGCTTGATCGACCTTGCCTTGATAATCCGCAGGAAGGTGTCCGATCTTTTTCTCAAGGCGTTTTTTATCCAGCGTCCGGATCTGGGATAAGAGGATCGTGGAATCTTCTTTCAGCCCACTCGCGGCTTTTGGCAAACTCACATTGGTGGGATATTCCTTGGAAAAACTTTTTGTGGTCATGGGCGCCACAATGACCGTGGGGGAAAATTCGTTGCCGGTATCGTTTTGAAGGACCACCACGGGCCGACGCCCCGCCTGCTCTGAACCCTGCGTCGGATCCAGATCGACCCAGAAGAGATCTCCGCGTTTAATCGGCATATTTGGAAGACTCCGCGTCAAGATCCCGGAATTCGTTCATGAGCCGTTCCGATTCCCCTGCCATTTCCAGATACCCCTCTTTAAGCAAGTCCTGCAGGGCACTGCGCCGTTTCAATTTCAAATAGAGCCGTACCGCCTTCTGGATCAATGTACTTCTTTTTGTCTTTTCACGCTTAGCTTCGAGATCCAACTCCTCCCTTAGAGCCTCCGGAAAAGTGATACTCAGGTGCTGCATAGCTCCCTCCCATAGATGATTGAAGTATTCACCTATAGTGTATACTAAACTATGCATATTAGCAAGAACCACCTTAGAGCCGCGGGTATTTTTCATTCAAGAATGGTATTCGAAATATCTATTTTAGTCAATATTATTTTATGTAATACACATTTTATGAGGAGTGCAACGCTGAGACCTTAGGGCGGGATCTTTATAGCAGATAGCGCTCAGCGCTATTTTTTCTCTTCCCAGGAACAGACTTTTGGGATTTGGAGGAATCCGCTGTATTGAAGGAAGGAAACGCCGAGATACTCTTTCCCGGTTGCGTTTTCCCGGAAACGAAAAACGCCGGCCGTCAGCTCTGCTAATTTCGTGTATCCCTCGCCCTTCACGATCTTACCCGCGGGGATCGCCGGATCCCCCTTGTTATCCCGGCAAACCCGGTCCGACAGCATTCCTTGCTGAGCCGCCTGGTAGAATTTATTGGCAGGATGATTTTTCGGGATCGAAGGAATCGTGGCATTCACCGGAGCGGAACAGCCGGTAAGAAGCGAAGAGAGAATGAACACCGCCGCCAATGCGGCTATCGACCGGCACTTGATTTTGTCATCCCCGAATGCTTCTGTCGGGGATCCACGCTCCTGGATTCCCGCCTTCGCGGGAATGGCATCTTCATGAGAAGCGTTGACGGTTACCACAGCATTCACCATTTTCCGGTCTTCTGGGTGGAAGGTTTCGGGTGATGCTGGATCGCAGAGATCGCTTCCTGCAAAAGAGAATCCGGCAGGGCATATTCCTTCAAATCTCCGTTCAGGAATTTATCATAGCCGGCAAGATCCATGAGCCCATGCCCGCTGTAGCAGAAAAGGATCGATTTCTCTTTTCCTTCTTCACGCGCTTTGATGGCCTCATCGATCGCGCAGGCGATCGCGTGGCTCGTTTCCGGAGCGCAAATCGTGCCTTCCGTCCGAGCCCAAAGCATCGCCGCTTCATAACATTTGATCTGGTCCATCGCGCGAGGCTCTAGAAGTCCTTCGACCACGCCCTGGCTCACAAGAGGCGACATCCCGTGATAGCGAAGCCCTCCGGCATGGATCGGCTCAGGAATAAAAGTGTGCCCCAGCGTGTGCATCGGAAGAAGTGGCGTCATTTTTGCCACGTCCCCGTGATCATAACTGAAGGGTCCGCGCGTCAAGGTCGGGCACGCCGTCGGCTCCACGGGAATGATCTTGATCTTTGCTCCGTGAATCTTATCGCAAACGAATGGGAATGAAATACCGGCGAAATTGCTGCCTCCACCGGCGCATCCGATCACGATGTCGGGGTGCTTTTCTCCAGCCATGGCGAGTTGCTTCTTGGCTTCCAGCCCGATAATGGTCTGGTGAAGCATGACGTGATTGAGCACGCTCCCAAGACAATAACGCGTCTTCCCGCTCGGATCTCCCAGGGCTTCTTCGATCGCTTCGCTGATCGCAATGCCGAGACTTCCGGGAGTTTTGGGATCATGCTTCAAGATCTCGCGGCCGGCATGCGTCTCATGGCTCGGGCTCGCAACGCAATTCGCTCCCCACACACGCATCAGACTCTTGCGGAAGGGCTTCTGATCGAAGCTGATCCGGACCATGAACACTTTGCACTCGAGGCCCAGAAGCTGGGAGGCAAAAGCGATCGCGCTTCCCCATTGGCCGGCGCCGGTCTCGGTCGTAAGCTTTTTAATGCCGAACTGTTTGTTGTACCAGGCCTGCGCCACCGCGGTGTTGGGCTTGTGACTGCCGGCAGGGCTGACGCTTTCATCCTTATAATAAATACGCGCAGGTGTTTTGAGATATTTTTCAAGATAGATCGCCCTCTTAAGCGGCGCGGGACGCCAGCGATAGAGCATCTCCAGGATCTCTTCCGGGATATCGATCCAGCGGTCCGTGCTCATTTCCTGCTCGATCAGATTTCCGGGGAACACTTTTTCGAGCATGTCCGGCGAGATGGGGTTGCCATCCGGCCCGAGAGGCGGCTGCATCGGCGTCGGCAGGTCCGCGGCCAGGTTGTACCACTGTTTCGGCATGTCTTTTTCACTGAGCGTGATCTTGATATTTTTCAACTCGGGCTCCCTCTTTTAAAAAATTTCACCACTATTTCCCTCAACAATACGGCGAGGAACATCCTAAGACTGCACATAGTTTATCCATTTCCAGAAAATAATCATCGGGTTTTTTGTTTGGGAAGCAATTCCAGTGAGATGAGGCACGCTCGCGAGACGGAGCGGGCATGGTGGCTGACAGGAGTCGCCTCTCGACAACGGCTGTTCATCCGCTCCTGCGGCGGATGCCAGCCTGCGCTCTCGCTGATGGGACCTGTTCTAACGAACAGGGCCGAGCTCCCATCAACTCCGAGAGCTGCCTCGATGCGACTCCTGTCAGCCGAGCGAAGTCGAGCGCGCGAGCGAAGATCGCCTCGCAGGGGCGATCTGAGCGGTGACGAAACTCACTGGGATTGTGCCACGTCACCTGGGGAAAGCGCGGTCACCACAAAACGTTTGTCACGACAGGAAATTCTCTTTCCGTTTTGAAATAAAAAATTTTGCGTTCGCCGTTCCACGTTCTCCATTTCCCGTATATAATCCCCCCCATGCGAAAAGCACTTTCTTATATTATTCCCGCGCTGATCCTCTTCGGCGTCCTTGCGCTCCAGTACAGTTTTCCGTCCCAGATCGAATCATTCCGCGCCAAAGTCTTCGACGTTTTTCAAATGATCAAACCTCGCGTTTATCAGGACACGCCGGTCCGCATCGTCGATATCGATGACGAAAGCCTCGAAAAGATCGGGCAGTGGCCGTGGCCCCGAACCATTCTCGCAAAGTTGATTGTACGACTCGTTGAAGGCGGCGCGACGGTCATCGCTTTTGACGGCGTCTTCCCAGAGCCAGACCGGACCTCTCCGAAGAATATACTTCCGATATGGACCGGTGAAAATGCTAGCGAACTTTTACGCGCACAACTTGAAATGATCCCGGACCATGACGAAGTCTTCGCCAATGTCATTGCCCGGTCTCCGGTGGTCCTCAGCTTCGCGTTGACGAACGAACCCAACACGAAAGTTCCCCCATTCAAAGCGGGCATTTCGCATCGCGGGGGAAGCCTAGACGACAACCCCATGGAATATATCTCCCCGAAGTACAAGGGGGGTGTCATCAATCTTCCAATCCTGGGAAAAGCCGCAAAAGGGAATGGTTGCTTTAACATTTTTTTGGAATGGGACAATATCGTCCGCAAAGTCCCGTCCTTTTACCGTCTGAACGATGCGATCTATCCCTCTTTGGCGCTTGAAACCATACGGATCTATCAAGAGGCTTCGAATTACATCATCACTCTGTCTGGCGCAAGAGGCGAAAAATCTTACGGAGAAAAGACAGGTTTAGTGGGCATCAAGGTTGGGCTCCTGGACATCCCCACGGACAACAAAGGACGCATCTGGTTTTATGATACGGGTTACCAATCCAAGCGCTATATCCCCGCATGGAAGATCCTTTCGGACGATAAAACTCTGCCCGATCTCAAGGAAAAGATTTTTTTCATCGGCTCGAGCGCCCAGGCCCTCAGGGACATCCGCTCCACTCCCTTGAACCCGCTTGCTTCCGGCGTGGACGTTCACGCGCAAATCTCGGAACAAATGATCCTCCGAGATTTTCTGAACCGCCCGGATTGGGCCGTAGGAGCAGAATTCATTTTTCTATCCGTCATGGGGCTACTACTGATTCTGATCCTACCGCGGGTGGGGGCCGTTCTCAGCGCGCTCCTTGGAATGCTGGCAATCGCTTCGGCTTTCGGAATTTCCTGGTATCAGTTTGTCCGGGAACAAACATTGATCGATCCGGTATTCCCCTCGCTAGGCGTCTCGCTCATATACCTTGTCTCATCCTTCCTTAATTTCCTTGGAACCGAGCGGGAACGCGGCCAGATCCGGGGCGCCTTTGGCCGCTATCTCTCCCCCGCGCTCGTCGAAAAACTTGCCAAGAACCCCGGACAGCTGAAACTCGGCGGCGAAATGCGTCCCATGACTTTCCTCTTTATGGATATCCGAAACTTCACCGGGATCGCGGAAAAGTTCACGCCGGAAGAACTCACCCAATTCATGAACAGTTTCCTCACGCCGATGACCGACATCATCCTTCAGCGCGGCGGCACGATCGACAAATATATGGGCGATTGCATCATGGCCTTCTGGAACGCGCCCTTCGATGACAAGGATCATGCCCCACACGCCTGCCAATCGGCCCTTGCCATGCAGGAATACCTCCGAACCACACCGGGCTTTGAAGCCATACGCATCGGGATCGGGGTCAATACCGGGAATGCCTGCGTCGGGAACATGGGCTCGGAGCAACGTTTTGATTACACGGCGCTTGGCGATGAAGTGAATTTGGCTTCCAGGATCGAGGGGCTGACGAAAAATTATGGTGTGACGACTGTTGTGGGGCAGAACACCCTCGCCGCGGCCGATGGGTTCGCGACACTTGAGATCGATCTCATTCGCGTCAAAGGAAAGACGAAGCCTGTCAAGATCTTCGCGCTTTTGGGAGATGCCGGGTTAGAACAGCAGCCACTTTTTAGGGAAGTACGCGGGCATTTCGAAAAGATGCTTGCGGCCTATCGGGGTGGGCGGTGGGATGAAGCTGAAAGCTCTCTCGGGCATTGCCGCCGCATCACTTTGCCCCAGATCGATCTTGGCGTACTTTACGAGCTTTACGCCTCACGCATCCTCTCCTACAAGATCAATCCCCCGGTCCTTAACTGGGATGGCGCCACCACAGCGGATTCAAAATAATCGCTGCGCGAGTTATCGGCCTGAAGTAATCGTATATTTGCCGCCGGTATCACCACTCGAACTGCTTTCGCTCGAATGATCTTTGGATGCATTTTGAGCGGATTCCTGCGCCGCGTCTTGAGCTCCAAGCGTACTTGTCTGATTCAGGTCATCCACATTATTGAGGAGATCTACCAGAGACTGAGTGTCGACCTGTCCCTTCGGTAAAGAAGAAGTGGTCGCATCCGTTCCCGGGCCAGCTGTTCCGGGGCCGTTCACCTTCTGGCCTAGCGCCGAGGCGATCCGGTTAAGATCCGCTTCCGACACCTGGAAAACCGCTACAGGCGCGACATTAGGTCCGTCGACGATCGTCGCGTTGCCGGCCTGATCGATATCCACTCCCACGACTTCCCCATTCACGACATTGGTCACATAAATCCGCCCCACACCCACGGGGCCTAAAAGCACAACGGTTGTTTTCTGACCGTCAATGATCCCCGCGACATTGGTCCCGCGAAAGCCGATGGACCCGGCCGGAAGATCAACGGACATGTTCTCCGATTTCTTGTGCGCTACTTTTCCGGACACGACACGAAAAATCCCCTTCACCATGCTTGCTTTGACTTTACCTTCATCATTGGAGGGGTCATACACGAATTCATCGACCGTGATCGCGCTTAAAGGTCCGAGCGTGAAGACCGTTTGATCCAAAAGCAGGATCTGCAACTGGCCATCGGCGCCTGTCTCGACCTTGTCGCCCATGAACACTTTGTCCCCGCTTTTTAGCATATGCGAAGTCTTGGACGGCGGCGTTGTGGCTTGGACATCGCCTTTTACCGCTGCCGCAACTCCCGCCTGTGTCGATTCCGCGGGAGCGCCATGCAAAGTTCCGGTGGCTCCCAACATCATGCAAAAAGCCAGTATCCATGCCCCAAAAAAATATTTTTTTATCATAAAATTCCCCCTACGAGTTTGGAAATCCTGTAAACATTCATAGCTCTTGGGACTAAAAAGATCGATCTTTCCAACGAGCACCCGATATCCTTTACTGACCGCTTACAATAGAATTCGTGGGCGGTATCGGCGTTTCCGTCAGCCCCGGGCTTTGCGTTCCGAAGGTGGATCCGCTCCCCTGGTTAGCATACGAACCAGACCCATTGTTGTTATACGCAATGGAACAAACCGCGTTTTGCGCGACCATGCCATTGGCATTTTGAAGCGTAATCACCGCGTTGATATTGCTGGGATAGGGGACACCGCTACCGATCGCGGGCGAAAAGACAGCATAAGTACTTCCGGTGCTATTAAAGGAAACCGGCCTGATCTCAACAAATCCGGACTGAATATTACCGCCTGCTTTGTACGTATCAATATTGATAAAAGATCTCCCGCCCCCTATTGTTTTCGTCCCAAAATTAATATCGACGGAAGTGGACACCGTTCCGATATGAGGTGTGGAGGAACTACCGTCCGTCACTGTTTGAACGAAGGCTCCCGTCCCGGCATAGTGATACTCACCTGTCGTAATTCTTGAAAGTTGTGCGATTTGCGTGATCCCGTCAGCAACGCTCCCGGTATCTTCCGCAGACGCGGCGGCATCCTGGGCAGCCGTCGTGGAGGTAGCATTATTCGCATCGGTCAGACCGTTCAGGCCCTGGGCCGTGTTGCTGTTCTCTCCTGTCAGGATCGTTCCCTGACCGGATTGATTCGTCGCGGAGCCGCCGCCCTGTCCGGAACTGCTTCCACCGCCTGATGGGGCGAGTCCTGCCGTGAGACCAATGATCTGTGTCTGAGAAAGCTGAAAGACGCCCGAGACGCTTCCGTTCGCTCCGATCGTCACGCCAAAACCGGTGTGATTCACATTCTGCTGGCCCGAATTCTGTCCAGTCCCTGTAATACTGAAACTCCCCGGCTGTGCTCCCGCATTGTTATTGGCGCCAGGCCCCAAAAGCGCCGCAAGCGAGGGCCCGCCCAGAACCACATGCCCACCCACAATCGTTCCGCGGATCCCGATCGTGGCCGTCGGAAGCTTGAGCGTCACATTGCTCGGCTTCTTCGCGGCGATCTTTCCCGACACATAGCGGAAAACACCTTTCGCAATGCTGGCCTGAACTTTTCCGTCCTGGGTCTTGGGATCGTAAACAAATTCGTCGATCACCAAGGTGCTGTTGGGGCCGATCGTAAAAACCGTCTCGTCTAAAAGCAGGATCTGAAGATTCCCCTGCTCATCCGTATTGATCTGATCTCCCATGAAGACCGGCTGGCCGCTTTGCGCCATACGCCCCACCTGCCCCGGCATCGTCAGCTCTACTTTGCCTCTGGCCGCCGCCACCACACCGATCTGTTCCATCCCGGCAGGCACCCCCAGCGGCGCCGTCACGGGAACGGGCATTTGGGCAAAAACTGCGGGAGCGGAAAGGATCAGAAAGAAGGCCAAATAAGAAGCGAGTGTCTTTTTCATGATTAGAACTCCATTCTTTTTGTTAAGAGACCTTCGATCTTGTTATTGGTGTAGGTGTAATTCGTAATGCTGGAAAGCGCATGGTAATATTCGTAAGAGATCGTAAAAACAATATCCTTGAAGGGCTTGGGGAGGATCTTTCCGACCAGCAGCGTCTCGAGCGGAGCGCCATACGTCACCCGGTACCGGATCGTGTTGTCGTGACGGTGCATGCTTGAAACGGAAAATTCCGGCGATTGATACCGGTCAAAATACGCGCTCAGCGTATTGATCACGAACTGTCCCTTCGGCCAGATCCAGGTATGGGTATTGTTCAGGCTGATACGGTCATAAGCATAGTAATTCTGCTTTGCGAATTTTTCGGCATAACCGATGTTCGTACTCCACCGCATGGTCGGACTCAGCATATAATTGGCC
>JBAXGK010000043.1:0-11361 GCA_037139435.1 Candidatus Omnitrophota bacterium
CTCCCAAAGCCCGTTTCACTTCTGCTTGATACATCATGTTGATACCTCCTTGTTTGACGTTGACAGGAGGGTAACATAAATATGCGTATATGTCAATATTATATTTAATTAACGCCATAAGATGTTTTATTCATTATTGTTATATTCGACTTGACTTAAGGAGGAACGCGGGTAGAATAACCCCATGCTGAAAAATTTAGGACAACGCATCCGAACGCTTCGCAAAGAAAAAAGTCTCACGCTTGTCGAGATCTCCCAAAAGACCGGCATCGCTCAGGCCACCCTTTCCCGCATCGAAACCGGCACCATGATCGGAACGGTCGAGAGTCATGAGAAAATCGCCGAGACGCTCGGGATCGGACTTTCGGAGCTCTACACTGGGGTCGATCGCCGCTACGAGCAGATTAGCCATCAAGCGAAGGAAGCACGCACGGCCACCCATCACACCAAGGATGTGCACGTAGAAGTGCTCACGCAGGAAAGTTCCAAAAAAAAGATCACACCCCTTCTTATAACCCTCCAGGGCGGCGGCAAAACGGAGAAGGAACATAATGAGCGCGGTGTAGAAAAGTTCGTGTGGGTACTTGAGGGACACATTAAGGTCAAGCTCGAAGCCCAAGAATACGATCTCAAGGCTCAGGAAACCCTCTACTTCGACGCCTCATTCCCCCATCAGATCTCGAATGAAGGTCAAAAGACCGCCCGAGTCTTCATCGCTGTCTCCCCCTCTAAGATCTAAGCTCCCCCTCGAAGAGGTAAATCATGAACAACTTATTACTTCTTGTCGTTTGCTTAGCCGCATGGTTAGCATGGATCCCTGCAGCTCTGATGCAGAAGAAAGCCAAAGGAGAAAGCGAAGGCATTTCTATATTCCCAATCATACCCTTCTTCCCTCTTATCGCTTGGGGAATAGGGCTTGGATTAAATAACTATAAAGCAAACTTTGGATTTTATGTGATCGGAGGGTTGCACATCGTTCTGCTTACGCTTCACCTCAGCTCAATCATGGTATCAACTATCAAAATCAGTCAAAAAAAATCCTGAGCTTCCAAAAGACACGCCGTTCTTCTATCTGATCGCGAACGAAGGCCAAAGGACCGCTAGGGTATTCATCGCAGCATTCCCCTCCGAAATTTGAATTTCAAATCTCAAAGTTGAAATTACTGGGAATCTACTTCCGGACGATCACTTCGCCGAAAATCCAATCCAGATAGGCCTTGCTGCCTTTTGTGATGGGGAGACAAACGATCTCGGGGACTTCGTAGGGGTGATTTTTCAGGAGGACTGCTTCGAGCTTCCTATAGATCGAAGACTTGGTCTTGATGATGAGAAGGACTTCTTTAGAGGTCTCTTTTTTGCCGTGCCAACGATAATGAGATTCAAGACCGGGAAGGATCTGGACGCAGGCCGCAAGCCTCTGAGAAATCAAAAGGCCCGCTAAGAAGCGGGCCTTTTTAATATTTGGAGCCGTGCTGAGAACGCAGCAGAACTTCACGTTCAGCAATTATTTTCGATTGAGCGTCGCCGAGTAACCGCTTTCAGGAGTCCCCAAAGTGACGTGGCCTTCACGCGCAAGCCAACCCAGGCTCATCATCACAAGTTCGCGAGGGCGTTTCAAACCTTTGGTAAGTTCATCCGCGGTGGCGCTTTTCTTTTCATCAAGGAAGTGCCAAATCTCTCCGGCGACAATTCCGATTTCCATGATCATGGGGGGCTCCTTTTGGAACGAATTTTTTATCCAACAACGCGCATAATATAGCAAGGAACGATTTCATTTAAAAGAACTTTATTTTTTCCCCTTCGAGCAACCGATCGCATTCACTCAGCGGCTACTCAAAAAACCTTACGGAGGAACTGCCCTGTATAGGAGCCCGCAACCTCGGCGACCTCTTCCGGGGTACCGCAAGCCACCACGCGCCCCCCATCTTTTCCACCCTCTGGCCCAAGATCGATCACGTAATCAGCTGTCTTGATGACATCCAAATTGTGCTCGATCACCACGACCGTGTTGCCCTGGCTCCGGAGATCAAAGAGCGCCTTCAAAAGATGCTGGATGTCCCCGAAATGAAGACCTGTCGTGGGCTCGTCCAAGAGATAAAGCGTTTTTCCCGTCGCTTTTTTAATGAGCTCGGCGGCGATCTTGATCCTCTGGGCCTCCCCGCCCGAAAGCGTGGTCGACGATTGTCCGAGTTTCAGATAACCCAACCCAACCGCCTCGAGAACTTCCAACCGTTCTCGGATCATGGAGAGCCTCTCGAAAAATCCGATCGCCTCGCGCACCGAAAGGTCCAGCACCTCCGCGATATTCTTCCCTTGGTAACGGACATCAAGCGTCGGCTCGTTGTAACGCTTGCCGCGGCAAGAGTCGCAAACCACAAAGAGGTCCGGCATGAAGCTCATTTCGAGCTTTTCGGATCCGGCCCCACGGCAATTCTCGCAGCGCCCGCCCTTAAGATTAAAGCTGAAACGCGACTGAGAATATCGACGGAGCTTCGAAAGCTCCATATCGCTGTAAAGCTTTCGAATAAACCCAAAAATATCCGTGTACGTCGCGGGGTTGGATCGCGGCGTACGCCCGATCGGAGCCTGGTCAATTTCGATGATTTTGTCGATGCTGTCTGCCCCCTCAAGCGTTCCGAAAGCTCCCACCTTATACTCGGTTTTCCAGATCCGGTTGTGGAGTTCCTTGTAGAGAATATCGTGAACAAGCGTGCTCTTTCCCGATCCCGAGACGCCGGTTACACAGATGAAAAGTCCGAGTGGGAAAGCCACATCGATATTCTTAAGATTATGTTCACGACATTTTCTCAGCACAAGTTTCGAGGCCTTGTGGACGTCCTTGCGTTGTTTGGGAACCTCGATCGAAAGCTCGCCTGAAAGATACTTGAGCGTGAGCGACTTGGGGTAATTTGCGATTTGAGACTTGAGATCAGCCGGCGCGCCTTGCGCCACGATCTCGCCGCCCTCGATACCCGCCCCCGGCCCGAGATCGATCACATGATCCGCCCGCCGGATCGTTTCTTCGTCATGCTCGACCACGAGCACCGTATTCTTGAGATCTCGAAGTTTTTCGAGGGCATCCAGAAGTTTCCCATTATCACGCGGATGAAGACCGATGCTCGGCTCGTCCAGCACATAGAGAACGCCCGTCAGTCCCAGTCCGATCTGCGCCGCAAGACGGATGCGCTGGAGTTCCCCTCCGGCCAACGTCGCGACGGTGCGATCGAGCGCAAGATACCCAAGCCCAATATTGAGAAGGAATGAAAGCCTCTCGCGAACCTCCCTGAGAATAGGCTCTGCGATTACTTTCTGCGCGCCCTGAAAACACAGAGCGCGAAAAAACGGCACCGCCTCATCGACCGGCAAAGCCGTAACCTCGGCGATATTTTTTTCGTTAATTAAGACTCCGAGACTTTCTTTGCGGAGGCGTTTGCCGAAGCACTCCGGACAGATCTCCTCGCGCAGAAATTTCCGGACCTTCGCGCGCACTTCCTCGGAATTCGTCTCATGGAAAAGTCGTTCCCATTCTTCCACTAGCCCGGAGATATCCCCATCCCCGAGAAAGAACACTTCTTTTGCGTCTTCCGGCCAATCCTGATACGGCGTGTCCCATTCGAAATTATATTTCTCGGTCAGATCATGCAGAAGATCCTCAAAAAAATATTTATTGAACGAGAAAAAGACGTCTTTATTGAGCGCGCTCATAAGCGGCTTTTGGGGCGCTGAGATCACACCCTTCATGAAAATCTGCGAAAGCTTCCCAAGCCCCTTGCATTTCGGACAGGCTCCATAGGGGCTGTTAAAGGAGAACATGTTGGGCGCGAGATCCGGCAAACTGATCTGACACTTGGCGCAGGTCTTGGTGGTGGAAAAAAAATGAAGCTCCCCTTTACCGCTGCTTTCCTTTTCCAGGATCGCCACATGGCCCTTCGTGAAATCCAGCGCACAGACAAAGGAATTTCTGAATCGCCTTTCCTCTTCTTTGAGTGGCGTCAGCTCGTCAATCACGATCTCAATATCGTGCCGCACGGACTTTCGGAGCTTCATATCCTGCTTGATGAGCTTCACGTTTCCGTCGATACGTGCCCGGTCAAAGCCTTTTTTGAGAGAATCCTGAAAAAGCTTCTGGAACTCTCCTTTACGTCCGCGCACGAGTGGCGCCAAAACCTGCACTTCTCGCCCCGAAAAACGCGCGAGAAGATCCTTGAAAAGCTCCTCACGGGTCTGACTCCGAAGAGGTTCATGACACGAGGGGCAATGAGGGATCCCGACCTTGGCGAAAAGAAGCCTCAGATAATCGTAGATCTCGGTGACGGTTGCGACCGTAGAGCGAGGATTATGCGTGACCGAGCGTTGCTCGATCGCGATCGCCGGAGAAAGTCCGGAGATATGGTCCACGTCCGGCTTCTTGAGCTTTTCAAGGAATTGCTTGGCATAGGAGGAAAGACTTTCGAGATAGCGGCGCTGACCTTCCGCATAGATCGTATCGAACGCGAGGGAGGATTTTCCGGAACCGGAAAGACCGGTAATGACCGTAACCTTGTTGCGAGGGATCCTGAGCGTCAGATTCTTGAGATTGTGTTCTCGCGCCCCACGGATTTCAATAAATTCATCCATGCACGGGATCCTTGCGGCCGGCCGATTTAGGTCCCGACGCGGACAGAGGCGAACGCTTTTTTAAGCGTGGCGATCGCGGCGAGAATGGCCAGGTAACTTGTCTTGGGATTTCCGGGCGCGGGCTTGTTCTGCGTCACCGTAGTAAACGTGCCAAAATCCCCTTCCACCAAGACCTCATGCCGATTCCCTTTATAGGAGCGGGAGGTCCAGATCTCCACCTGCGTGCGCTCGGGACCAATCCCCGCAAGGCTCAACACGGCAGCAACATTGATGTTCTGCGGAAAATGATCAATCGCCTCAATAGCGGCACCCCGAAAGATGCATTTCTCTTCCGAGAGAGTTTTAAGCACCGGGAATCTTTTCTTGAGAAAATAAGCTGCGCCCATCAGCGCCTCAGGAGGTTTGCGCGTGATCAAGCGGACTTTCCGGATCTTCCCATTGGCCGCCGCCAGAACACCGTCGACTCCTGTGATGGCACCCGAGGGGCAAAAGATGCGGGACCGGTTCTTCTTGAGCAGTTCCACCACCTGCGGCTGGAGCAATCCTCCGACACTCATGATGAGGACTTTTTTATTCCATTTGCAGGCAAGTTTCACGACTTGCGCCGCGACTTTGGGCGACGCGGCTTCAATGATCAGGTCGGAGCGACGAACCAACTCGGTCAGCGGGACCAGCCGGGCATAGAACTGAAATTTTTCCTGAAGGGTGGCCGCCTTTTCCTTGTGCTTTTCGCACAGGAACTTGAGCTGTGCAAAAGCCTTCAAATCCTTCACCACCGCATGCGCGAGCGCCGTCCCGATCGTTCCTCCGCCGATGATCCCGACTTTGATCCTGTTTTTCATCTTATTTCTTCACGATCCGGTTCTTGGAATCGACGTAAACAACTTTAGGTTTGTGCCTCCTGGCTTCCGCAACCGTGAGCACCACAAATGTCAGGATGATGACAATATCGCCCGCTTTTCCGTGTTTCGCCGCCCCACCATTCAGGCAGATCACGCCGGACCCTGCAGGCCCCGGGATGGCATAGCTTTCGATTCGGGAACCATTGTTAAGATTCGCGATCAGGACTTTCTCGTGCGGAAGAATGTCCGCCCCATCCATAAGTTTCTTGTCGATCGTGATACTGCCGGGATAATCGATGCACGCCTCGGTCACAGTCACGCGATGGATCTTCCCACCCAACATTTGTTTCTGCATAAATCCTCTATTTTTAACTTTCAGCGGTGCGTTTCTTAGAGTTTACTAGCACTTGCGTTAATATTGAATATTACGGGTTCGCAGTGCTGTACCGTTAACCCGCAAAAATAAATGGAGAACGGTACTAGGCGCGAAGTATAACATTATCGATCAGTCTTGTCTTGCCGACAAAACAGGCCGTCAATACGGCCATGTTCTTCTGACGCTTCTTGACGGTCTCAAGCGTCCCGGGATCCACGATCTCGAGGTATTGTACCCGATTCACATTCTTCTTCAATTCCCGGAGCGCCCAGACCTTTAAATTTACGAAACTCCTTTTTTTATGTGAAAAGCTTCGCTTCATTGCAAAAAGTACCCGGGGGATCGCGAGGGCCCGACGCCGTTCGTCAGGACTGAGATAACGATTTCGGGAACTCATGGCCAACCCGTCCCTTTCCCGCACCGTCGGCATCACGCGAACCTGGGCTCTCATATTCAGATCATGCACGAGCTGGCGTATCACGGTCGCTTGCTGGAAATCTTTGGCGCCAAGATAAAGCCGGCACCCCCCCACGATGTTCAAGAGCTTCGCCACCACTGTCGCCACACCGCGGAAATGTCCCGGTCTAAATTTCCCGCAAAGAACATTCGCGAGCCTGGGACGGACTTCCACAAAAGTGGCATAACCTTCGGGATACATGGCCGCGGCCGAGGGACAGAAAAGATGATCGACCTTGACCGCCCGGAGCTTTTTCATATCCTCCGCCAAAACACGCGGATATTTCGCGTAGTCCTCATTGGCGCCAAATTGCGTGGGATTGACGAAAATACTCACAACGGTGATATCGTTCTCGCGGTTGGCGGCACGGACAAGCGACAAATGCCCTTCATGCAATGCCCCCATGGTAGGCACAAAGCCCACGCTTTGCCCCTTCCGCCTCGCCTGCTCTAAAACAGCCTGAAGTTCTTTAGGATTTCGAATGGTCTTCATTTTAAGTTCCGGAGGTGACTCGCTCCACTCCGCGGACACCGTCATGCGCCCCACGAAACTCTTCCAGCAATTGTTTTATGCTTTTATTCAGAGCCGGGTGGATGAATTCAGGAGCAAGATCACAAAACGGCACAAGCACAAAAGCCCTTTCGTGAAGCCGGGGGTGTGGAATGATGATGGTCAATCTCCGTAATATTTTTTTTCCATAAAAAAGAATATCAAGGTCCAGGACCCGGGCCTCATTGACCGTAACCCTTTGCCGGCCGGCCGCCTCTTCGATGCCATGCATTCTTTTTAACAGCACAACTGCGGGAAGCTCCGTCACAAGGCTCCAGACCGCATTCCAATACCGAGGTCCTTCTACGCCAACGGAATCCGTTTCATAAACCGGCGAACGCCTCAGATCACGGATCCGGTCATCGCTCAGGAGCTCTCTGGCCGCAAATTCAAAATAACTTTTCCGGTCCCCAAGATTGGATCCGATGCTGATGTAGACGAGTGGCATGCTTTCCCTTTCCGCACATTCCGAAGTAAGGAGGAAACCCTTTAAAGCTTCGAATGATGCGGATGGCTCTTCTTGATCCGGTCGAGGGCCTCCATGATCCGCGATTCAGCAACGGTCAGGGAGATCCTAAAATACCCTTCTCCGTTCGGCCCAAATCCGTTCCCCGGCGTCACCACGATATTCAGCTCTTCCAGGAATTTCAAGGCCAGTTCCGCAGAGGTATATCCCGGCGGGACCGAAATCCAAACGTAAAAAGTCGCCTTCGGCGCTTCGATCTTCCAGCCAAGATCCCGGAATCCTTGAACCAACAAGTCCCGACGCTCCTGATAGATCTTGAGGTTTTTTTCCAATTCCTGTTGCCCATCCTGAAGCGCACGGATACCCGCGATTTGGATCGCTTGGAAAATACCGGAATCCAAGTTCGACTTCACCTTGGCAAGAAGCGCCAACACTTGCGCATTTCCGACCGCAAAGCCCACACGCCAGCCGGTCATGCTGTAAGTTTTCGAAAGTGAGAAAAGTTCTACTGCGATGTCCTTCGCTCCCGGGATCTCGAGAATACTCGGCGATTTGAGCCCTTCATAGCACATCTCTGAGTAAGCCGCGTCATGCGCGATCAAGATCCCGTGCTTACGCGCGAACGCGACGGCTTTTTCAAAAAAAGCCTTGTCCGCGACTTGCGAAGTCGGATTGTTCGGGTAGTTGAGGAACATGAGCCGTGAGTTCTTCAGAACCTCCTCCGGGATCGCATCAAAATCAGGGAGGTAATGGTTCTTTTCCAGAAGCGGCATTGAGTAGGGAATGCCTTCGGCGAAAAGTGTGCCCGAACGGTACACGGGGTAACCGGGGTCCGGAATAAGGCAAACTTTTCCCGGGTCCAGCACCGCAAGCGGCAAATGCCCGATACCTTCTTTAGAACCAATTAGCGGAAGGATCTCTTTATCAGGATCGAGTTTCACGTTGAAGCGATGCTGAAACCAGTCCCGGATCGCATGGCGGAATTCCGGCATTCCCTGATCGAGGGCATAACGGTGATTGCGCGGATTTCTCGCGGCAACTGTAAGGGCCTCAATGATAAAGTCCGCCGTTGGGATGTCCGGATCCCCAACCCCGAGGTCGATCACATCCTTCCCCTTGGCAATAAGTTCGCGCTTCCTTTTGTCAATCTCTGCAAAAAGATAAGGCGGCAGTTTTTTAAGGCGTTCGGTCGGGTCGATCATAAGAGGTTTAAACATAGGATCCTTTCCTGGAGAACTTGAAAAATAACCCTGTTATCGAGCGGGGATTATACCAGACTTCAGAAAGCTTTGAAATAGAGGCCCTGGTCTCAGACAAGCAGGGTGACTTGGCCCGTTTTAAGAGGTGGGCTTTACTTGATCTCGAATTCGCGGATCGCGGTCACAACCGTCGAAGGGTTTTGAGGTGTTCCAATATAAGTGGAAGCCCCGGCCCTCAGGCTCTTCCCTCGGAAATCCATCCCGGAATAGCTGTAAACAATGAGCGGTGTCGCCCCGCACTTCCGGATCTCTTTGATCATATCTTCTCCATCAATGGTGTTCTGCTCGTACTCCATCACGATATAATCCGCAGGCTGCCTGGCCCAGCAATCCTTTAAGCTGCTCACACTTTTGATGAAAAAAACCTCATAACGCTCTTCCCGTAATTCCTTCGCGATCGCCTGGGCATGTCTACTTGCTTCGGAATCCACAAGATAAACTATTTTCTTTTTTATAGAAAGCACCCGTTTCACTTCTTTGAATACACGCGGGATTTCAAACGGTTTGTCGACAAAACCGTCCACGGCAATCCCTTCCATCAGACTCTCGAACTCACCCCGGCTCGTCATGACGATCACCGGCATCCGGGGTTTCCCATGCTTCGTAGAAACGGCGCGAAGAAAATCAAAACCGTCCTTGCCGGGCATCCGGATATCCAGCATAACCAGATCGACCGGGCCTTTCTTGAGCATCTCGAGGGCCTTGTCCACACTCGGCGCTGCCAAGACCGTGTAACCTTCCTCCGAAAAATGAATCTTCAGAAGGTCCCCGATGGACGGCTCATCATCCACGATCAAGATCTTTTCTCCACTCATGACGTCTCCCCGAACGATGCGACTAGATTAAAATCGAAAGAACTTTTATGAAAACTTCTCTTCCCCACTAAAAAAGTGCGGGATGCTTTTATTTCTTACTGTAAGGAGCGTAGGGCTTGGGAGGATTCTTGACCCTTTCGGGATCCGGGATCGGCAATCCCCAACCCATATCCGGAAAATCCACAGGGATAAAAAAAGTAGCGAGTTGGATCAGCCCTCCGGCCGTGTAGATCACACCTTCACCGATCCCCGCCGAATAACCAATCCATTGGGCTTGATACTTCGGATTCTTGGCTTCAGCCCACGGCGTCATCCAGCCCAGAAAAGTATTCTTGATGCCAAAGCAAAATTTCCCCCAAGTCTTCCCTCCATAGCCTTGCTTTTCCATCCAGGGAGATGCCGCATACGAGGGTATTATCGAAGACAAGAAAAGACCGGTCGTTATGACGAGAGCGACAAAGAGTCGCTTATTTTTTATATTCATACGCAATGCCGCCATTCGGGAGTGGAATATCAAGAGGAACAGGAAACGTCGCCGCATGAAGGATGCCACCGGCCGTATTTGACACCATATAGCCAATCCCTTTGCCGATACCCACAAAAAAGTTCTGATCCTTACAGGGCTCAAAGAAAAGAGCCGTCCACCCGGCTGAGATATTGAGAAACCCGAATCCTAGCTTTTGGGAGATCTTTCCTAGATAAGTGGGCTCGCGAGTCCAATCGCTTGGCTCAAAGGACCCGGCATAAGCAGAACAAGCCACCACGGAAAATAGAGCAAGGGCCACCAGCGTCCGCATCCAATGATGAGAGGAAAACGTCTTCCGAGGTTTCATAAGTGAAAAAATACTAACGGTTTACCACGTACAAGTCAAGAAATCGCAGCGTGACCCGAACAAAGACGCCAGAACAAAAAAACGGAGCCCGCAGATCTCGCCGCCGGGCGCGAGAAGCGCCGAGCACCGGCCAAGACCCTACGGACTCCGAAAAGCAACCTTTCATCAAGTTGTCAGTTGAGTTTGGTAACGTCAAAACGAAACTGGGGGTCGAGCTGATGAAGCTCCCGAGCTAAATACAGAATCCTATTTTTTGATTCCGGAGCCTTCGCCGAAAGCCACCCCTGATAAGCTTCGAGAAACTGCTCCATTTTAATATCCCGCAGATGGTCTTTTTCATAACCGCTCAGCTTCACAAGGAAATGCTGGAATGCTTGTTCGCGAAAACACTCGATAAACTTGAAATAATCTTCCTTCACGCCGGTGAGAATATGGCTGTAAACATCGAACTGCCCCGCGATCTTGCCAAGAACCTCCCCCACTCCGGTCTTTTTGTCATAGACCCCGGCATGACAGCGCGAGGCTTGCTTATAATAAAGAATCGCGGACAACCGCTCTTCGTTCTTTTCATCCCCTCCGTCTTTTTTGAGTGAAAATCGCTTGGCCATTTTTGGATCGGGATTGAAGATCGTGGACTGAACAAGCAACTGATCGGCGTTCACTTTGAAGATGAAATACCGAAGCATCGGATCCTCGGTCTCACGAACCCATTCAAAAACCTCACTCGTATTGGGCGAAAGAAAGGGATCCGCCATGTCATGATATTCCGGAAGTGAGATCGCAAAGAGCAGATGGGCGAGATAAATATTTACATCCTCATCGAAAGAAAGCGTCCGCGTTAGGTCATGCGTTTGATCTCTGGCTTTCAAAATTGACTCCAAAAGGAAATAGATCGCCGATTCGCGCTCCTCGCTCGAGAGGCTGAAGTACAAGTAGGGTGCTTTAGGATCCTGCTCTTTCTTCTCGTTCACCTTTATTTCTCCCTTCTTGGATTATAGCAATATATAACATTATTATCTTATTTGTCGCTATCGCCATCTATTGAAAACATAGCATGGCACTAATGAAAAGTCAAATGCACGTCTATGATTTATTTGCGCTATAAACCATTGCAAACATAAGGGTTACGCGTTAGACAATAAATTAA
>JBAXGK010000044.1:0-11343 GCA_037139435.1 Candidatus Omnitrophota bacterium
TCCAACCCTGACATTCGCCTGAAACATCTTCCGTGGGATAGAGACCTCGACCCCGGACCCATAGCAAATAACGCCGAGCTTTTCCCCGCGTCCCAAGACCTGCCCGATGGTGACATCGGAGTAGATGCGCCGCGCGATCGCTCCGGTCAGCTGACGGACCAAGACCCGTCGCGCACGGTTCTCGATCCCGATCCAGTTGGATTCGTTATGGTCAAAAGCATCCTTGCGCAGCGCATTTAAAAACTTCCCCTTTACGTAATTCTGATATTTTACAATACCCGCCAAAGGCGTACGTGTAGTATGAACATCAAAAATAGAAAGAAAGATACGGATACGTACCGCCTTCTCGTGAAGGAACTTATCTTCAAAGACCTCGTCGATCTTGACCACGGTCCCGTCCGCAGGCGCGAGAAGCCCCTGTTCTCTCGGCGCTTCCCGTCTAGGGTCTCTAAAAAAAAGAAACTGGGCCACAAGAAGGATTGCCAGCGCAGGGACCGCGTAGGGAATGTTGAAAAACCTTCCCAGGATCATGAGGATGCCCAACAACACGACGCCGGGCCACACCCGCTTGTCGAAGGAGATCTTGTTTGTGATCTTTATCATCATGCCACTCCCGCAGGAGATCGGTCAGTTTGGGCCAACTTCATTTTCGGATCCTCAGGATGTCCGGTATCTTCAAAGGGCGACTTCTTCGGATCTTGTCCTTACGGAACCCCCTGGGTCTCCGTCACATATTTTCGAAACGCCCGGTGCGTCGCGATCCAGCGGAAAAATTCCAGCCACTTGCTCATCGAGAACGGGCCGCCTTTGGCGACGCGCCAAAAGGTCCCTGAAAAAAATCTCATCCGTTCGAAATCGAAGGTCAAAAGATAATAAGCCAAAAGTTTGACGAGGAGAGAAGTGAATTTAAAATCCAGCGACGCGCGCTTGTGCTCCGGATTCAGATTCCGGAAACGGTTCAAGGCCGTCACCAGACGATCCGCATAAGTGTCGTACCGGTAAAGGCATCGACTCAGCCAGTTATAACCTTGATGAAGTTCTTCCTGCGTCATCAGTTTTGGAACAAAATTACAGTCTGAAGAGCCGTGCCCCTTCGTCTCCGCCCAATCCAGGCTCAAGAGGCGGCCCTCCGCCTCAAGCCGCTTGATCAAGGGGGTGTTGGGGAGCGCCATGAGCGTCCCGCAGGTGGTAAACGGGATCCCGAGTTCTTGAAGGAAATCGAAAGTTTCCTTGAAAATATTTTTATCGTCGGCGTCGAATCCCACGATCATTCCGGCCACAACGGTCAGGTGGTAGGAGTGGATGCGTTTGATGTCTTCCAGAACATTTTCACGGGTATTCTGGACCTTACCGGATTCCACAAGGCTCGCACGGCGAGGGGATTCGATCCCAACAAAGAGCGCATAGAAATTCGCGGCCTGAAACAATTCCAGAAGATCCGGATGATGCGCCACATTGATCGTCAGCTCGCAGGAGAATTCGATCGGGTAACCGTTCTTTTTCGAATAATCGGCCAGGGCCGTGAGGAGTTCCCGGGCAAACGGGATATTGCCGATAAAGTTCGCGTCACCAAAAACGATGTAATGCGCGCCCTGCTTCACGCAATGATCCACCTCGGCGAGCACTTGTGAGACAGTCTTCGTGCGGGGCACTCGCCCGTCCATCACGATAATGTCACAGAACTCGCAATTGAACGGACATCCCCGGCTTGTCTGGAGTGAGAACATGTTGTACCGATCGCCCCGGATGAGATCGTAGCGCGGGATCGGACTTTTTTTGACATCAGCCTTGGCGACGGCCTTATAAAGTTCTCGGGCTGTTCCGCGCTCAAAATCGCGAAGGAACTCGGGCCATATTTCTTCAGCCTCTCCGACGATCCGATAATCGCATTTCCCCTCGAACGCTTCCGGGAAAAGGCTGTTGTAGGGTCCGCCGACCGCGATCTTCTTACCGCGTTTTTTGAATTCAGCGATGATCTCAAGCGCCCTGTGATACTGGACATTGAAAGCGCTGATCGCGATCAGATCGGCGGCAGAATCAAAGTCGATATCCTCGACATTCTCGTCCGCGATCTCAACGTCCCAAGGCTTGGGCGTAAGAGCCGCCACGGTGGCGAGGCCCAGGGGTGTGGTGGAAAAACGAGTCCCGGTAAGCGGCTGAAGCCCCTCAAAGGACCATATCGTCGGCTGAAAACGCGGATTAATAAGATAGACTTTCAAAGCTCACCATTTCTTTTTAATGAATTGCAAGCAAGTCAGGACTTGGCACATGGTACATAGTACTTGGAAAAAGCAACAGGCCATTAAACACTTTGCTATGTGACAAGGACTAAGTACTAAGTACCGGCCCTCAGTGTTTCCTTAAAAAAATCCCGGAAATGACGATCGAAAGAACAAACCGGAGAAAATAAACCGACTCTTCGATCGCTGCCAAAAAAACACGGAGATAGTTGATCCTCAGCACATCCCCCCGTTTCCAGGAAGCCCGGACCTTATCCCAATATTTCTGGAGGGGCTCGCGCGTCGACGTCAGGCGAAGTGAAAAAAGGTTCAGCTTGTTTACCCAGATCTGGAACCGTGATGGGATCCGGAACCGGTAGACATTTTTTTTCTCAAGCGCTGTGGCGGCTTTCTGATATAGATGCAAAAGCTCTGAGGTCCTCAGGTCCCGCCATTCTTTCGCGCACTGGGTCATTCGCGCAATTTCGAGGATCACTTTCTGCTCCAGCGGCCCCCGCCGGCGCGTCGCAAGCCAAACCTCTTCAAGCTCAAGGAACAATTTCCACCGGCCTTTTGCGGCTTTTAGGATATCCCGAAATCTCCGTTTGAAATAGACCGAGCGTTCTTCGATCGGATACCCCGCCCGACGCTCCAAGCGTCCCTTCAAACGGAAAAACCCGCTGATCATGGGATGCCCGCCCTCCACATCGATGGAATTCTTGTACCACATGAAGTTGGAGAAAATGCCCCAATAGTTGTCCGCTTTGAGATCTCGGGCCAGGATCTTTTTCATATTCTCCACACTGTAAAAGGTCTGCCAGGCAGCCTCGTAAGCAGCCTGCCATTCCCCCGGTTTCATCCGCGGATGACGATGGGTCTCATGAAATGTATCATAATTGTTAAGGTCCGCATCCAGCAGCATCCCCTTCGCAAGAGCATTTTTATAATCCATGGCGCCTGGAAGCGGCGTCATCATGAAAAACGACGCCTGCCCCGCCCCGAAAGACATCAACTTTTCAATATCTTGTTTGACCGACTCCACCGTATCCAGAGGAAATCCGATAATATAGGCCAGGTGGCAAACGATCCCGACCTCATGAAAAGAATCGACGAGGTGTTTAAAATTTTCGATGTCGTTCTGGCTCTTCTTCGCAGCCTTAAGATTCTCTTGGTTCAAGCTTTCCATCCCGATAAAAACCTGCCGGCAACCGGCCCGGGCGGCCTTCTCCACAAAATTGGGAACCGTGTGGGCCTGGGTATCCAGCTGCATCATAAAATGGAACGGGATCCCTTCTTTTTCTTTCAGCTCGATCAACCGGTCCAGGATCGTTTCCCAGTTCTTGTGACGGCAAAAATTGTCATCCGTGAAAAAATAGTGGGAGATCTGGTGGAGGCGGTAACCTTCGCGAACCGTTTCGATTAAGAGATCCACATCGCGAAAGCGCATTTTGCGACCCTGGACATTGATGACAGTACAAAAACTGCAACCGAAGGGACACCCGCGGCCGCAGTCGAGCGTTCCAAAATGTTGAAGCGCGTAACGCGTCTGATGTTTGGGATTGATGCGCGGGAACGGAGCCTTGGAAATATCCGGGATATCATTCAGAAAATTATAAACAGGCTTGAGACAATCATGCATCGCATCGTTTAATATCTGTTCCCAGTGCCCGCCTTCGGCTTCACCGGCCGAAAGGCTAACGCCCGCGTTCCGAAGGGTCACGAGTTCCGGAGAAAGGTCGGGTAAAGTCGCCATCACACCGCTCACATGAAACCCGCCCATCAGGACATCGATCCCCGCTTTTCGAAATTTCATTGCGATATCCGCTGTGCGCGGCATTTGGTTGGATTGGACCCCCACGAGACAGATCACGGTCTTGGTGGCGGCCTGATGACTTTCCTTGATGATCTTCTTATAAGGGATGCCTTGAACGGTATCATCGATGAGTGTGATTTCCCAAGCCAGATCTTTCCCTAAAACCCCGCGCTCCTGGACGTCTTCGCTCAGCCCATTCAGACAGGAGAGTGTATTGCTAGGGAGAACACCCTTCCAATAGCGGATCAAATAGCCTTCATCATCATATTTGGAAGGCTTGATCAGAAAAAGGTGGAGGCGCTTGTATGGGTGAATACTCGCTTTGGCAGACCCTTCCCCTTGGGCCTCCGGGGAAGCCCCTAAAGAGCAAACACAATCTAGAGAGATGGGATTTTCTCGAATTTGCATGGGGAGTGATTATACCCCATCTCCAGAGGGACTGCTAGCACCGTTCCTACTTAATTTTACGGGTGAACGGTATAGCACGGCGAACCGTCAAATCAATATCAACGCAGTGCTAGGATTGGTTTCCAGAGGTGGAAAACGTAAGCCTGGAGGCTAAGATCCCGGCTTGGCGAACACAGTCGGTGATACCGAACCCGCGGAACCCGTTCCCCGTGACGTAAAGCCCGGGATACCGACCGACCCTTTCTTCGATCCTCGCAACACGCTCAAGGTGTCCCGTCTCGTACTGCGGCAATGCGCTCGGGTATCGATTAACCTCGATAAATACAGGCGGGGCCTGAATTCCAAGAGAAATGCTCAAAAATGTAAGAATTTTTCTCTTCAAAGCTTCATCGCTCTCCCTAAAGACTTCGGGCATCATTGTTTCTGACAGAAACGCGCGCAGAAAAAGGTGCTTTCCATTCGTACTCTGCCCAAGCCATTTGAGACTTGAAAAAGGATATTGAGCATCTTCCATGGCTACGAGGAACCCGGGAACCAGATCCCGCGCGGGCACATCTTCGGACCTGTAAATAAGATTCACGGTCGCGATCGAATCGTACCGGAGGGTCGCAAGCTCTCGAGAAAGCTCGGGCGCTGCCGCCGAAAACAACTTCGAAGAATCGCAGGCGTTCATGGCAAGGACCAAGCTATCCGCACGCAACATTGAGCCATCCTCCATGGAAATCTCCCAACTCTTGTTATAGGCACATTGCCGAACGGGCGCGGATCTTCGCAATTCACACATCCCCAGTTCCCGCATAAGCGCCTGAACCAATCCATCCAAACCATGTTTCAGAGTCAGAAATTCCGAAGATCCTTTTTCTTTTTTGTTTTTCTTGTTCAAAAAAGTTCCGGCAAGACTTCCATGAGAACGTTCGGCTTGCTGCAACCGAGGGAATAAAGCTTCCAGACTCAACCGTTCAGCATCCATCATGTAAAGGCCCTGCACCAAGGATTTTACGGCTTCATGGTAGAAACCATGACCCAGGCGGCGACGGATAAAACTCGCAAGACTTTCGTCCCCGGCTTCTTTCCGGCGTGGGATGAACGGCTCTCCAAGTACCCGGCACTTCGTGGAAAAGCTCAATCGGGGGTCACTTAAAAAGCGGGTGGCATCCCGAAATGTATCGGGAAAACCGGAAACTGAAAAAGGCTTTCCATCTTTCAAAGTAAAGAAGCTCCGAAAGCACGGGGCAGCCTCGATCAAATCTTTCTGAAGACCTAACTCACGGCAAAGATCCGCTGCGTCATTTTTTCCGGCATAAAAAGCATCTGCTCCGGCTTCCATCCAAAGCTCGCCGTGGGTCAGCGTACGCAGCACTCCGCCAAAACGGTTCGAGGCTTCGAGCACGGTGATTTTGAGAGGGAGATTTTCCTGAGAAGCTCTTCGGGAAAGGAAAAATGCGGTACTGAGGCCTGAGAGGCCACCCCCGACGATCACCACATGACTTTCATTCATGGGATCCATCGAAAAAACAGGTGAGGCTTTAGTTCTCTTGGACAAGGATCGTGAAGATCTTGCGGGTCGGAGCTACTTTGGGTTCCCAAGGCCGCGCGTAGACAAAATCAGCCTTTGCCTCACCCGAGATCAGAGCCTTGAATTTATAAACCTCTTGGCCAGGCGCGCCCATCATCGTGGTCTGAGGGGCAACATATCCGGATCCTAAAAGCTTAACGGTCTTCTGATCGTCCGGCAGGGTCATCTCCCAGCCAAATCCGGTCGAGGGGTTGCTGACTAAAGCGATCGAAAATTCTGTACCAGGCGAAACTTTGATAGGCACCCCGGGATCCTGAAACACCAAGGATGGCTTCACCCCCGAAACCGCGGGATCAGGCAGAGCGGTTTCGGTCAATGCCGCCGGAACTGCAGGATCCGCCACCGCAGGGTTCGCCATCGCACTCGAAGGCATTCCGTTCGTTTCAACAGAAGTCACCGGGGATGGGCCGGGCACCTGAGAAGTCGCCTCCGTGACCGCAGGCAATGGCGTAGCTTCCCTCATCTCCTCCGGAACAATGACGTTCACTGTGACAGGATCACTCCAAAGAGGCTCCGCGACATCGCCGTTCTCGCTCATACGCTTAAACCCCAACCGGAAAGTCACCGGTTCGGTCTTATCCTTTTTAGGGATGTAGAGGATGATGTTCTTTTCATAAGCATCGCCCGGCTCAAGAGTAATCTGCTCGAGAGTGTTTTCGTTGCAGGTCCAGGATTGGATAAACACCGCGGCATTGTCCGTCACCCAATGTTTTTCATAGGAGCAGGAATTGCTCCAGAATTCGACCGAGGTGTCGGAACTTGAGTTCAAGGCCTGCGCATGGATCAAAAACATCATCCCTTCTTTCACAGAGTTCTGATCGGGAGTCGCCTGGATCTTAAGGAGAGAATCTTGAGCCTGAACAGGATCCTTTACCTGAAGCGGGTCCTGAGTTTCAGAAGAAGCATCGTCCGGCGAAGGATCCTGGGACTGAAGCGGCTCTTCCGCTCGAACGACCGGGACAGAAAGAAAAAGTGAGGAAAAAACAAGGAGAAATAGGATGCTGGAAAAAAGAACCGAGTTCTTTTTCATTGCTGGGATCAGCTGACCTTCACATAAGGGTACTGGACCTTCACATGCTTTTGAAAAAAGGTCCCGTGCGAGGGAGCAGCCATCAACCCGTGATAAACACTTTCGGGCACTTCCTGATAGCGGTACACACCACCCGCCCGGAATACGACCTCAAGGATCGAAGTTGCAGCATCATAGCCGACCAGCGCGAGATCGCGCGACTTTACAGGTTTTACTTCCACTTCTGTCGCCATCGTGCCCCCCGTTAGAGACAGGAAGCGCCATCGGCGCTTCCGTATTCTAATGTTAACTTTACTATAAAATTTTCATTTTTAATTCTTGGATGACCCTCTGATACCTCCCCGCGAGTCTCTAACGGGGAAATCCTTTCTTTAAAATACCGTTTTCATTGACCCTTACGGGTTAACGGTAAAACGCTACAAATCTTTAATAGCGGTTTTAGGCCTGGGGAGCCCGCGCCTTTAGGGCTGTCTCCAGTTCGCGATATTTATCTATGATCACATCTCGAGCCGGCCGAGAGCTCCCATCCTGAAACTTAAAAAAAATGATGTTATTACCAAAAAGCGTCCGGTAGCAATGCTTCTTCGCCCATTGTTCCGGCTGTTCGTTACGGTAATTCGTCATCAAGTAGACAAGCCCGAAAGGATAAGCGGCCTGGGCCGTATAATCGGTTCCATCGAACTGGACCACGACCGGCGCGGTCCGGAAATAATTCAGAAGGCAAACCATCTTGGCAAGATCATTCGCGGGTTTTTTAAGGAATTCCTGATACGCCTGGGACTGCTCGATAGGTTCAAGCCCCTCCGCGCCGAGGACCGCCGGGACCATCCCCAAAAAGCTAAAACTCAGAGAGATTGATAAAACAATGCTTACTAAGAATTTCTTCATTGCATTCACGTTTCCTTGATCTTCCGAGTGATTAAAATTATGTCTCGTCTGTATAAGATTTATGGCCGACGCTTTTTTTATAATAATCCAAACACTCCTGGCAAATCCCGTCTCCGTTTCCCCACTTGGGATGCTCCTTCAAAATCACCTCGATAATATGATGGTCCGCGTGTTTCAGGAAAATCATCAGATCATGTTCCATCTCCTCTTTGCAAACCGGACATATGTAATTTTCCATTGGGGTCCTTTTCCGGGGGGATGTTTCAGACCTTTATGTGCGGCCCATAGCTTAAACGAACTAATCCTGCATTTCAATTAATTTTAAGGATTCCCAGTGCTAGGCCGCTTCGTCAAAAGTCCAATTGACATGCAGGAAATATTTTTTGATCTCTGCTTTATGATCTTTGAGCTGGAATTGAAAGTTCGCGAGCCCTCCCTGGGGAAGACGGTCCGGCTCCGTTGGAACACTGGTCCCCAAGAGAGGAACCTGGTTCTTATCAAAAATCACCAGCTGGGCGCGGATATTCTTGATGGGATGGCCGATATTGTTGATGACAATGCCCTGGAGGGACGCACCTTCGGATTCATTGTAGTGGGTGCTGGCGCCTTTGATGATCACTTCGCGCGGCAGCTTCTGAAAATTCTCGATCTCCGGAAAGGATTCTATCCCCATGGTCTCTCTCATGACTGCCCCAATTTCAACTTCGTTTCAATTGAAAAGAATTGGGACAGCCATAATTTCCTATTTGACTGTTTTATGAAAATCATGGCCTGCGCGGTTCGCCATACCTCTATACATAAAAACGGCCAATCAGGGAGTTTCCTTACACTTTTTTCAAGCCTAAACGTTTGGGGAGGTCCTAATACTCATCAAAGACCGCGAAGCGTTCATCAGACGATTGGAGCGGGTTCGATCCTCTTCTCTGTCTCTGGGGCCAGACTTTCCAGAAACCCCTCAAATTCATCTTCCAAAGCAAGATAGGGCACGGGCTTGAGTCCCGTGATCCTCTCGATCGCGTCCAAAGTCTTCAGATCGAACGGATCACACATGGCGATCCTCACCGAATCTTCACTCACTCCGATCGGTACCACACGGTGATGAAAAACGAATTCCGCATTAAAAAGATGAAAGATCGCCGGGTCCGGAGTCCATCCCTTCAGACTGAAATAAGGAACCTTGAGCTTCTTTTCAAGCATCCTGCCCACGTCCTGGCTTGAAATAAGATTCATATCGATCAGGGTCTGGCCTAAGCGATGGCCGGTCTCAAGATGCTGTTTGAGAGCCTTGCCGAGCTGCTCTTCGGTGATCAAGCCCGAACTCACAAGAACCTGGCCCAAGGGATCCACACGTTTTTTTGGCTTGGCGGGTTTGATCTCGGGCTCCAGGATGTGGACGGCTTCGTCCAACTGCTTGATCGGGGACGAGCGACGATCCTGAAGATAATGACTCCCCGGCTGGCTCTTGAGGAAGGTCTTAACCTCCGCGGCATCCTGCGCGATCTCGCGGAGGTTCACATAATTCCTGTAAAGATTGGTGCAACCGGCGACCGAACACGACATGAGGGAGAAATTCTCCATCTTGCCGCGCCGGTTCTCCACTCGGATGAACCCTGCATCCCGGTCCTTCCGGTTGTAATAGGTCGGAATGATCCGGTCAAAATCATCGATGAATTGACGCGCAAAGACTTCTTCAAGTTCGGCTGGCAACACCACGATAAAATCGTCCCCGCCAATATGCCCGATAAAACACTCCCCGTCCCGCGCCACAGCATGGCTGGTCGTCACAAGAAGCCGGGCCGTCTGTAGGATCGCCTCATCCCCTTTCTGAAAGCTATAATGGTCATTGAACGCTTTGAAGTTATTGATATCGATATAAAGGACCGAGAATTTTTCCCCCGCCTGGATCTTCTTCAGAACGATTTTTTCGATTGCGTGGTTGCCCGGAAGATGCGTGAGCGCGTTGGCCTCCATCCGCTCCATCGTCTTTGCGATATTCAAATTGACGCGAAGCTGCAGCACGAGCGGACTAAAAGGTCTCACTAAAAAATCGTCGAAACCTTTTTCATGACCCAGCATGAGCTCGGTCAGCTGATGTTCCTCGGTGATCATGATGACAGGAACCGACATAAGATGGGAGCGGGAGCGAATGACCTGGATGAGCATCTTGCCGCCCACGGGTTCCATATCGCTTGAGAGAAGAATCAAGTCCAGGACTTCACGATCCAGAAATCTCACGGCCTGACTGCTTTTCGAAGCCTCAAAGACCTTGTGGTGACGGGAATGAAGGCGCATCAGGATCAATTCCCGCGTTGCGTCGTCTCCTTCAGCAACAAGAATTCTCTTACCTTTGATCATGAGAAGCTCTCCTTCGAAGAAGGAAATTTCTTCTTTTGAACGTCGTGGCAGTAATCAACGGCTGCTTTTTTCATAATCGCTTCGAGATTCGCGTAGCGCCGCACAAAACGGGGGCTCACGCCGGAACGAATGCCAAGCAGGTCATGAAATACCAGCACCTGCCCGTCGGTCTCAGACCCCGCGCCGATCCCGCTCGTCGGGCACTTCACGGCTTGTGTGATCCTGGCAGCAAGTTTCGCGGGCACACATTCCAGCACGATTGCGAACGCGCCCATCCGGTCCAGCAGCTTCGCGTCATCAAGGATCATTTCGGCCTCTTCCGGATCTTTTCCGTAAACACGGTATTTTCCGTCTCCGACACTTTGCGGCAGCATCCCGACATGCCCCATCACAGAAATTCCTTCGGCCACAAGCTTTTGGATTTGAGCTTGGATCTTCACACCGCCTTCGAGCTTCACGGCATCGGCCCCCGCCTCCCGGATCAAACGCTTCGCGTTCACAAACGCCTGTTCAGGATCCTTGTAGGAATGAATGGGCATATCCGCGACCACGAGGGAGCACTTCACACCCTTGACGACCGCCGCGGTGTGATAAAGCATGTGTTCAATCGTCATACCAAACGTGTTTTCATGACCCAGAAGCACCATGCCGACGGAGTCGCCCACCATCAGGACATCCACACCCGCCCCATCGGCGATCCTCGCGCTCGGGTAATCGTAGAGACTGAGCGAAGTGATCTTTTCACCGGCTTGCTTTTTTGAATGAATGGTTTGAGGTGTGTGTTTCATTTTTTAAGCTCAACGCGCAAAGCGCAACGCACAACGTAAAAGTTTTTTCGTTGCGCGTTGTGCGTTGAACGTTGCGCGGCTATTTTTGCCATTCATACGCAATGATGAGATTTTCCATAAGCATGGTCACGGTAAGCGGACCCACGCCTCCCGGGACCGGCGTGATAAAACTGGCTTTTTTGATCGCCTCGTCGAACTCGACATCGCCTTGAAGCTTTCCGTCGACTTCCGTGGTCCCGATATCGATCACGACCGCGCCTTGCTTG
>JBAXGK010000045.1:0-11288 GCA_037139435.1 Candidatus Omnitrophota bacterium
AACAAGGAACTTTTGCCCTCCCCCACAAAAACCCTTAAGATGATGCAGCGAACCTTTTTTGGGAATGAGTCTATAACCGATGTATTATACTCTCTATGGAAATAATCTTTCGTTGAAAATTCCATTTTCTGCGTAGTTATTTGCTTCACCCGCCCCTCAACCATCCTCCTTAATCCCTCTATCGGCCGATGGTACAAATAGGGATTGGGCGCAATAAAACAGACCGCGGCCGTCACGCTAAACAGCATCATGCTGACAAGGATTATCTGGATTTTTTTTGAACAGAAAGCCTTGCCCGGATCCACACTCGCCCAATTTTTAAAATATTTTATGGCTTCAGAAAAGATAATACAAAAACAAAAAACCATAAAAATAACGCCGGTGATCGCGCCCTGAATCTTAGTCCCCGCTGCAATGCCTGCATTTAAGCCAATGCCTGCCGCAAAAAGAACGCTGGAGGCAAACTTCCTTTCAGATAAAGCTTGGTAAAAAAACAACATCAATAAAATGCTAAGGGTTATAAGGAAAATCAGAGGGGCATCGAGAGTAGCGTTAGTGGCACATGCGAGCATCAATGGATGGCATGCAAAAAACAGAGAAGAACAAATAGCCGTGACCATGCCAAAACATTTCAGGCCGATCCAATAAAGGATTAGAACGCTAAGACTGACAAATACCGCCATGGCAAATTTTACGATGTAAAGCTCTTCCCTTGACGGTAATTTTATGTTCGCTAAATTCCAGGCAAATTTCTCCTTAAAATTCCACGGATTTTCCATGCCCATCTTCCCGATTTTATCCTGCTGCCCGCCTAACCATAACGCCAGACCCGTGATATAGGCGCTGACGGGAGGGCCTAAACGTATCTCCACCTTTTGCCATTGAGGACTATCAAAATCCCGGTTTATAAAAAATAACTTAAAATATACGGACATGCGAACCCTGACCGCCTCATCAGGATGTGTTACTTCGGGTTTTATCTTGCCGGAGTAATAAACCAAGGAGGCGCTAAAAAGAATTGCGCCCATTAAAAAAGCTATGATGGATTTCGAGTTATTTTTAAAAAAGCTCATCTTGGTTTCGCCGATCCTCTCGCTCTAGAGCCCTCAAAACGCTTTTCGCACTCTCCAGGAAAATCGGATCATCGCCCAGAAAGGTATGCGCTTTACGCCTTTGTGACGGAAAAAATATCCGACGTAAGATAAGACCTTGAATAAAGGATTTAAAAAAGGCACAACGACGAGCCCGCGAAAGACCTGAAAAGTCCATGGCCACCGGACAAAAAAGAAAGAGGCTCGTTGGACATTCACTATCGAGCTTTTATCTTTCAGGTCAAGAACGCTGACAGAAAGAATCGAAGGGGGGATATCTTTTAATGAGTAATTCTCGTCCAGACAACCTTCTTTGATGCAATAATCCGCCAACTCCGTCTTTGGGAAGGGAAGAAATAGGGCTGAGTGAGCATATCGCGCCCCGGCTTGGATGTTAAGCTCGACGGTTTTGAAAGCATCGGCTAACGTTTCGCCCGGGAGACAGAACATATTGTTGGTTTGGACCTTGATCCCGTGTTTTCGAAGTAACTGCCCACAACGAATGATCTCTTCATCGGTGACTGTCTTTTTCAAAATATTTTGACGGATAAAGCTATTCCCGGCTTCGATACCAAAGCTCACCGCCCAGCATCCTGCCTCAGCCAAAAGAACCGCCGTTTCTTCGTCAAAAATATTCGCGGTGGTGCGGCATGCGAACGGGACACGGATCTCTTTTTTATAGCGTTGAAGAAAAGAGTGCAGCCATTTCTTATCAAAGGTGAAAAGGTCCGAAAAGAAAAAAATGGATTTGATGGGATAATGAGAACATTCGAGAGTGATTTCATCGATAAAGCTCTCTACGGTTTTCTGACGGATAAAAGTTCCCTTCCCTTTAAAATGCTCCCTCATATAGGAGTTATAGCAAAAACTGCACCGGAACGGACATCCCCGAGTCGAAATAAATCCGCGACCAGGTTCATGGGCCAGAACAGGATAGCGGCGGTAATAGATCCTTCGGTCCTCGGGAGCGTCTTCGCAATAAGGCACTAAAAGGGCCGTTTTGTTTATGTGTATTTTCCCGTTGCCTCGATAGGCGACCCCAGGAATCGACTCCCACCGCGGCTCTGAAAGGTCCAGGGCCTGCAGTACCCGGATCAAAACTTCTTCTCCTTCGCTATGGCACACAAAATCCGCGGAAGTTTCCTCAAGAATCTCTTTGGCATATAACATTCCATGAAACCCGCCTACAATAATTTTTGTTTCCGGTAATATTTTTTTTAGCGCTTTTGTTACCCGGATTAGCCAGAGATGTTCGGTGGAAAGAACGGAAATACCGATAAGACTGGGGTTCAATTCCCGAACCGCGCAAATCGAGTCTTTTTCAAGGGAGTCAATCACAACTTCGGCTTGAAATCCTGCTTGCCGCAGGTGTTTGTCTAAAGCAAGGATCCCGAAGTAGGGTGTTGCGTGTTGTTGAAGAAAAACGATTCTGGGCTTCATGTGCCGTAGTTTGAGATGGACCTTCGGAAAGGAAGAGATTCGAGGGCGAAACAAAAACTTTCGAAAAACAAACATGAAAGATGTTTTCGTGCGGATGTGCCGGGGAAGGAATCCTTGATTTCGGTTAGAATTTTCCGGGCGATGTGCCTCTTCACGATCTTCTGTGACCCCACGAAGTGAATGAGTTCGATGGCATTTGCTTTTAGCCGGAATGATCCGTCAGACTATCCTGGCCCTACTGCTGTGTCTCTATGTGGCACTTCATCTTCAAGAAAAATTCATTTACTTGATGGGTATCTTGAGCCACTTGACGGGTATCTTGAGCCACTTGATGGCTATCTTGACTCATTTCTTGGATATTTCGATTCATCTGCTGGATGTTTTGATTAACATCTTTCAAGTCACAACCCAGCTGCTCCACAACATTTTTAAGGGCTTGAAACTCTTCGACAACACCCTGATGATTTTTGGCAATATCTTGGTGGTTCCTAACGACATCCTGGTGGTGCCTAATGAGAGCAGAAAAACCATCGCATTGGTTTTGATTTAAATCGAAAACAAGCTGGCCGATATTAGCAAAGGTCCTCAATGCCGTAGCGGATATAAGCCCTGCAAAAATACTAAAAACTGCTTTGATTAATGTTGGCGTATTGATCCCCCTGGAAAAAATACTGTAGGCAGCAAGCGCGGCGCCGAGAACAGCCAACGCCCAAGAAAAAAACAATAGCGCCTTTGTAGTGGGCATATTTTGCCTCATCGTCATAATCCCTTTCAAGTAAATAACTTTTGGCCTGATTTTTTCTAATCTTTAGTGGCTTTATAATCTTCTGCGTTTTTGAAAATTAATCCGATGCAAAAGCATCAAATAGGAGAATCGCTTACAATTGCCTTCCAGAAAAGAACGCTGCTTTCGCCAAAACAGGAGCGTTAGAAATCACTCGTTGGAGAAGTTGCGAACACAAAAAAACTAAAAACCTCTTTCGGAAGGCAAATTCAGACCGGAGCTGTTAATGCCAATTGTGGCCGAGCTCTTTCGCCTTACTCTCAAATTCTGCCGCTTTTGCAGATTGCCCCGAAGCCTCGTAAGCCTTGCTAAGCCAGTGGTAAGTGTTACCGTTTTTGACTCCCAGCTCAATAGCCTTCTGAAGAACAACGATAGCTTCTTCATTCTTACCTAGGGCGTTGTAGCATTGCCCCATATAGCTGTATACTTCCGTGCGATCTGTTTTTAGCGCTATCGCTTTCTCAAAATAAGGAATGGCTTTCCCATATTCCGAAAAGGTGGTATAGGTTAAGCCTATTTGATATTGATTTTCCCCATTAGAACCTTCTAATTTTACCGCTTTCTCATATTCGGCTATAGCTTTTGGCAGCATCGTTTTATCCTGCTGAGAGTGTCGGAAAACATTGGCCAACTCCATATGGGCCTTTGCATCTCCGGGGCTCTTCTTGAGTAATTTTTCGATGTAGGGGATCGATTCGTCGTGTCTTTTACATCTCTTTGTGACCTCGATCATGTCGAGAGTCTCAGGCATATCGGGAAGATCGAGCTCATCTATTTTTTTAATGATACTGATACCCTCTTCACATTTAGCCTCATCTGGTCTGGGCCCTGCGGCGACCGCTTCATCTACGCATTTGTACGCCTTATTGTGAAGCTCACGAAGCTTAGGCATGCTAAAATCATTCATACCGTTGATGCTTTCGATTTCATCGACTGGGTAAACCATTTCAACACCTTCCAAATCCACCTTAACATTTTTTTCCGATATTTTAAGCACTTTCACCTGCAAAGCTTTCCCTTTCTTTAAAACCACTTCTACTGCGAAAGCTTGCTGCAAAAAAAACAAAATGAGAAAACCCGCTAGACCGAAAAGAAGCAAAAATCGACTTTTTCCCATAAATCCTCCGCGTTTTTAAAACATCGCCTCTACAAAATCACGATCTGCGAATGCAGATATCGCGAATTTCTTATCCCTAACATTCGGCGCAGCTATGAAGATCTGAAACCTGTTTCTTTGGCCTTGCTTCGAAATTCTTCTGCTTTTTCAGATTGACCCAAACCGTCATAGGCTTTGCTTTGGCCTATGTACGCTTTGTAGTGAGCTTTTTTGTCGTCTTCTTCCGCAGGGAATTTATCTATCACTGCCTGAAACGCATCCATTGCCTCTTGGTACTTGCCGAGAAACAGATAACAATCTCCCAGATGTGTATAAAAAAACCACTTAACTTCTTTGGACCCTGGATCCAAAGTGACAGCTTTTTGGAAATAGGGAAGGGCCTCGTCATATTTTTTAAAAACCGCGTAATAAGTCAACCCTAGATCGAACATATTTACAGGATTAGGCCCCCCCTGCAGTTCAACGACTTTTTTGTAAGCCGCTATGGGATCTTTTTCCTTCAAATGCCTGTAGGCGCTACCCAATCGTTTATAAGCTTCCCAACTGCGAGGGTTTATCTCGATCTCTTTCAAAATATAAGGAACCGCCTCCGGCGACCTTTCGACTGCGCATAACGCTCGTGCCATATCTGTGATCATCCGGCTATTCGAAGGATCTAATTCTATAAGCTTGTTAAAAAGCTCTATGGCTTCATCGTATTTTTTCTCATTTGCGTATTGATGCCCCAACTCCTCCAACTCCATAAGCTTAGTACGATTAAGATCCGTAATACCGTTGATGCTCGCAACTTCATCAAGAGGGTAAATCAATCTCATCTCCCAACCTGTTATTTCAACCACTTTTATTGCGGCCGCTTTGGTCATAATGGGCTTGCGGGAACGCTCTTTAAAGATTATTTTTACGCCTTCCGTGCCAGGGTACTCCTTAGTCCCAAGATGAGGAATTATCTTCTCAATCTCACTTAGAGAATATATTAGCTTTATTTCATTGTCTGTGAGTTCGGCCTCGTTAGCCTTGAGAGGCATAATCATTCTCTTCTTAAAGCATATCTCCACTCCCGCGCAATGAGAGGGCAAGGAAAATAAGACGATTATTATCAAACCAGCTGCGGTAAAAAAGCATCTTTTTTTCATAACGTGCCCCCTTTGACTATAGTCATATTATGTTCAAAATACTACAGCTACTTTTAATACAAAACAAGACAAGTCTAAATCTTCCCTTCACGGGCGAATGCTCGCAATCTCTGCCGGCAAATTTCCAGCATGTTCGCTTGATTTTCATTAAAGGCTAAAAACCTTTGATCCATGACAGACGCCTTTTCCTGAGAAAAGAGCATGTCCAGAAAGGCCCGGCTTTTCCGCTTAAATTCACTCCACGATTTCACCTGGCACACCGCGTGCCAAAGACGGCCAGGGTGACCATGATAAGAGATGTAGGCGTTCCTTGCCAAACGATCGATCTCGGCATTGCTAAGAGCCGTCCAGGGACGAGGCAAAGCCCGGTCCTTTTCCAGGCCCAGGATCCAGTCTTTCCAATAATCCTGCCCGGTCGTCGCGACCATTTCTTTCCAAAGCGGTGTCAGCGGCTTCGCCAAACATTTGGAGAATTGCACAAAATCCAAGTTGAGCTTTTTGGCAAAATCGAGCGTTTTGCGAAATGTTTCCTTGGTTTCTCCCGGAGCGCCCACCAGAAAAAACCCGAGGGTCTTAATGCCGATCTCTTTGCATGCCTTGATCACTTTCTCCACGCCTTGGAGCGTAATCCCTTTGTGAACGCGTTCAAGGATGGATTCCACCCCGGATTCTATTCCGAAATAAATGCGCCGACATCCGGCCGCATGCATCTCTGTGAGAAGTTCCCGGTCGACGGTGTCGATCCGTGAGCGGCAGGCCCAGATGATATCCAGTTGTTTCTCGCGGATCATTTGGCAGATTTGTAAGACTCTTTTTTTATCACCCGTGAACTCATAATCAAAAAAATCGATCTCGCGGACCCCGTGTTTTTCATAGCACTCCTGAATCTCGCGAATTACGGTCTCCGGAGACCGCGGATTATAAGGCGTTCGTCCTGCCTCACAAAAACCGCATCCGTAGGGACATCCCAAGGAGGTCACCATGATCGTGAAATTCCTTCTTTCTGTCGGAAATTCAGCGTAAAGCTCATTGGGCAGAAGGTGGCGGGCAGGATTCGGGAAATTATCAAAGTTGATCTTCTGAGGATGCGGGGTGACAATCATCTCGCCATTTTTTTTGTATACCAGGCCGGGCACGCTCTCGAAATCCGGTTCCTTTTTGGCGAGCTCGCTCAATAGGGCAGGCACGGTGTGATAAGCGTGTTCAACAATGCCAAAATCGATCTCCGGGTGCGAGACAGATTCACGCGGATAAACCCTCAGATTGTAACCGCCTACCATAACAGGGACTTTCAAGTGGCGCTTGAGGAAGCGAATCCATTCCAGCGTCTCCGGAAACATATAGGTCGTCATCATGAAACCCAAAATGTCGGGCTTAAAGTCGCGCAAAATATCGAGCGTTTCTTGTTGGGATAGTCTTAACGTCCGGGCATCGATCAGGATCACTTCATGCCCGGCTTTTTCGGCAATCGCAGCTACCCACGATAAACTGAGCGGAGGAAATAAACCGAAGTATTTCTGGACGATGCGGATATTTTCTTCGTGAACCTTGTATCGGAATGGATTAAAAACAAGACCGATCCTCATGAAAGCACCTTCAGGGCTTCGGCATAGACTTCCTCAACCGAAATCGCCCGCATGCATTGATTATCCTGACAAGAGGTCTGTTTATAATTGCTGATCAATAAACACGGGCTGCAGGGAAACTTTTTATAAATAATGTTCTTCCGGTCACTGAGCGGACCAAAAACATCCGGCGTTTCCGGTCCAAACAATGCGATTACAGGAGTGCCGGTAAGAGCAGCGATATGCACAATGCCACTATCATGGCTTATCAGAAGAGTCGCCATCTTAAGCAATGAAAAAAGTTCCCGGGTATTGGTTTGCCCGATAAGCTGAATAACTCTTGAGCGGGTCTCGCTCTGATAAAATGAGTGCCTAGGCCCCGTTCCGACCAGGATAATGGCAACATCTGGATGTTCGAGAAGACGATCGATCAGTTTCCAGTAACTTTCCGGCGGCCAGCGGCGCATCGGAAGACGGTCATTAAGCCCCATGTGGATCAGCATCCATCGGCGGTGCAAAATCGCATCTCCCCCAAGATCACGCAGCATGTGCCGCAGATGCTCATCTTCTTCGGGAGAAGTCTTTATCTTGGAAAGCGACAGAGCTTCGCTCGGTTCGTTTCTTTGGGCAACGCCCGCAGAATGCAACAACGCATCCACAAGCAAGCAAAAGTTTTTGCTTATGTGCTGAGCGGGATCAAAAGGCGCCTGGTGCGTATACAGATATCCCCGGTATAGTGATTTAGGAATTTTAGAATAAAATCCGACACGTGTCCGCGCACCGCTCAAAAAGCACAAGAGGCTTGAAAATCGGGTAGAAGCCTCCAAGTCCACCATGGTATCAATCCCTATCTTTCGGATCTTATTCAAATTTTTTATGGCATCGATCGCCAGATGCAAAAAGCTGTCGCTTCGCATGGCAATCACATGGTCGGGCTGAAACCAACCCGTCGCATTAAAGAAGTCGGCGTTATCTTTAAAAACCCAAAGATAGATATCGGCATCTTTCCAGAAAGACCGCATCTTTTGTATCGCAGGATAAGCCATAATGCCCGCGCCGATCTCGGTTAGACCCAAGAAAACTATTTTTTCTGGAGTTTTTGGATCCCCCTTATAAAAAAACCTGCTGCTTTTCAACGCAAGCAAGAAAAGAAAACACAGGGGGATCCCTACATACCGATCGACACTTCGAGCAAAGCTAATTTTCATGAAAATCCGATTCCTTGCGGTTAAAGGGATAAACAAGGCTCTGAGTGACCGTAAGCCTTTTTGCAAGAAGCTCCCGAGCGACTGCTATAGACGTTTCATCCTCTCTTGTAATACGCGGAGGCGGCAAGATGTAATAAAAGTCCGCCGGCTGCTCAGCAGCATATGACGGCTGAGGCTCTTTAAAATGGCCTTTCTCGACACGATAGGCTTTTGCTTTAAGCCAAGTTGAGATCGCGCGGCTGCCTTTATAGCGATTCGCCTTAATAAGTCCGATGGTATCGATAACCAAAAGCCGGCCGGCAGCCGCTAGATTTTCTAACAATGATAGGTTTTCAGCAACACCATAAAGTTTGGTCTTCGAATCTTCGTACAGGGCATAAATCTGTCCGTCTTTCTGCAGATCCTCCCCCGTCACAATGGGAGTTTTGTTGTCTCGATCCAGATAATATTGGATGCTGAAAATGGAAGACCACGGGTCCACGACAACATAATCCAAAGAAAGACGGTCTCTTTCGAAGGTCGATGCTATTTGGGAAAGGTCCGGATAGTGCCGCAGATAATCATAAGGGATGCTGTTGCGATGGATCAGTCCGGCCTGATAAGCCCCATACGAACAGATCGGCAACATAAAAACAAAGATTCCGGTAAATCGGAGGATGCGACGCGGCCAGGATGCGATACCGGCAGCGGCCATCAACAGAAAAAAAGGATAGAGATGCAGAAAATACCTTGGGATCACACTTATTTGAAAAAAATAAATGCAAAATATGTAAAAACAAATGGGAACTGCCACAACCGCTAAGAGAAGCAGCGCCTGCGGTTTTTGCTTTCGGGTATGAAGAAGCCAGAAAAAGCTCAGAACAAAAACAAAAATGCCCCACGGGTAAGGGCCGGCAGTCCCGCCGAAATGATCCCGAAGGGCTTCCCATATCTGATAACCCTGCAAACCCCACCGGCCTGTTCCAAAATGCGCCTTACGTTCAAATGCCTGCGGCAGGCGGGATATCATCGGTAATGCCAGAGCTGTGAACAGACCCAGTGAGATCATAAAGCGTTTGACCAGATCATGACGTCCCGGATAGCAGAGAAAAAACCAACACACTTGCCCTATGACAACAAATAAGCTCGCATAGAATGAGTAAAATCCGAAAGCCAATGCCAAAACCCAAAACAGCCAATCGCGAACATGCCGGCTTTGTGTCGCGCGATATAAAAAATAGGTGCTTAGAATCGCCGAAAAAACATAAAGGGGGTAGGTCCTGGCCATAGCCGAATGATGAATATGCCACACCGAAACGGCCATAAAAAAACTTGCTAGAATTGCTGTCTTTCTGTCAAAAAGCAATCGCCCTAAAAAGAATAATGCCAGAATAGAGGCGATATCGAAAAAAAGGGCCGGAAGCCTTATTAAAAATTCACTGCGCCCGAAGCGCAAAACAGCGTGTAAAAAATAATATTTCAAGGGGGCTTCTTCGGAAAGAATCTCCCCAGCTATCTGGGCAATAGGCTGAGAAGCCTTGGCCATGATCCATCCCTCACCAAACTCGATGCTCCCCCGTGTTAAACTTTCAAGAGGACAGACCCGAAGAAGGACAGCTATCAATAAGACGATCGCAAGAACCCATGTCGAAATATTTCCCTTAAGCTTTATATCCATCCAGGAAAAGATCCCTTTATCGAAGCGAGTTCAACGCATTCGTGATAGCATCCCACTTAAAAGCGGCCATGCGGTTCAGCTCGACCTGAGCTGCGCACCAGCAATCATGGCATTTCATGCCCAACAATAAAGAATCAAAAGATTTTTCGAAATCATTCCCGAAATTTCCAGGTTCGGCTTGGACCCTGTCAGTCAAACTGCATAAGCGCGCCTCTCCGTCCGGTTCAATGCGGCACCCCAAAAGACCATTAACGCAGCTAATCTCCACAGGCGAAGGCCATCGGGCAAGCAGTTTCAGCCCCCCTAGTGAATTGAGAATGGACGGATTTCCTTTCTTTTTCTCCTTGTATAGAAAATCCAGCGCCGCCTTATATTTTTCAACAGTTGCAGAGACAGGATTAGGACGCGTGCCGCCATAGCGATTTTCCGTCGCGGGCTGGAACAAGACTTTGATCCGCAGGCTTGCCGCTGTACTTAGAATATCCCTGATAAAATCAAGATTCGCCTCAGAAAGCACTGTGTAGAAAGAGACTGGCTGGCTTTGTTTTCGGGCCGCATCGACAGCTTCCATCACTTGTTTATAAGAACCCGCTCCTCGCAGACTATCGTGAACATGTTTCGGGCCATCAAAGCTCAACATAAGCGCTGATAAGTTTTTAAGTTCGTTCGCTTTCTGAGCAAACAAGCTACCGTTTGTATTGAGTTTGACACACAAGTTTCGACTGCGGGCAAAATCGACTATCCTGCCGATATCCTCCCTCAGTAAAGGCTCGCCGCCAGTCAACGACAGAAAACGCGCGCCTCTCTTTGCCAAGACCTCAATGATTCTGCTGATTTGAATAAAATCCAGCTCTTTTGCCGCTCTAGAAGGCATATCACAGTATGGGCACCGGTTGTTGCACCGATAAGTCAAAGCCCAGCTGACGAAGAAAGGAGTCCTGCGACGAAACATCTTGGCCTTGCATAAGGCCTTGATGAATTCAATGGCATATTTGAGATTTGAGCTCATTTATTTATATCCAAGCCACTTAATTACCTGTTTTTTATCCGTAAATTCACTTCGCCTTGCACCACGAGACCCTAGAAGAAACCCGCAGAGCAAGAGCCGGGAACAGAATGTCTCCAATGATCCATGCCGCATTTAAGCTGTTTTTCATAAACCACTCACTCTTCACGATTAAAAGGATATGTCAAACGTCTCAAAACATGCGCTTCCGAAAGGAAGCTCTTGAGCTCTTTAGCCGAAGATGACGTATAGTCTCCATAAACTTTTCGGGGCGGTGAAATAAAATA
>JBAXGK010000046.1:0-11278 GCA_037139435.1 Candidatus Omnitrophota bacterium
GGGCAAAGATCTGTCCGGTTTCCGGAGACAGAGACGTATATTTCGAGAATGCGATCAGGTTGATATTGGCGGCGTTCAGCATGAGCTCGATCGAGATCAGGATGCCGATGATATTACGCCGCACGAGCGCGCCATAAACACCGATCGCGAAGAGGAGGAGCGAAAAGATCAGAATATGCGGCAACGGAAGGATGATCATGCTCGCCCCGTTAGAGATAAGAAGCGCTTCAGACGGTTTTTTAAGTAACGTTTCCCCATACCTGTTTTTAAATACCTCTCTCTGGCTACGGCATCATTAATATACATACAAGCTTCGTAATAAATTATCACGAAAGGTCCGCGTCCTTTTGTGGAAGCGACTTTGTTAGCGTGTGTTCCTTGAAGCGCTTCCGTAAATCTTTTGTAAAACCCGTATACATTTCGCCCTCTTTTTCGCTTCGAAGAATATAAGCGCAAAACATGAATCACCCATCTCTAACGGGGTAAATCCTCCGGGTCATCTTTTTTAGCAATGACTACCGTGCCGATCAAGGCCGCGATCAAGATGATGGAGATGACCTCAAAAGGGAACACATAAGCTCCCATCAACGTTTGGCCAAGCCCCATGACGGAGACCTTGGCTTTAAGCGCGGTCTCGGTGACCGGCCATGGAGTTTTCAGGATCAATCCTGTGAGAAGCGCCACGAAGCCCAGAAGGCCCGCGATCGCTAGCGGGCTTTGCGAATTATTTTGGCGAACGGTTTTTCCCGCGAGATGCTCTGTGAGCATAATAGCAAAAATGACGAGTGTCACCACGGCTCCCACATAAAGAAGGACTTGGATCGCTGCGAGGTATTCCGCCTGCAAGACGACATAGATGACGGCTGTCCCGATCAACGCCGCCGCAAGGCAAAGAGCACAATGAAAAAGATTCCTGAATGTGACGACGCCCACGGCGAAGATAAGGATCGCGGCCATCACAGCATAAGTCCCGAATTTTGCAGCGAGCTCTAAGATCGGCATGGATCAGCTTTCTAAGGGGTAGTGACGTTTTTCAGGGACAAAAGTACGATTGAGTTTGACCAGGGTCCAGAGCGAAATGCCGAGGATCAGGATCGACCAAAGCCAGGCCGTGAGATTTGACGTGAACTGCCACAGCGCGGTGAGCAGAATATTGATGAGCGTGAGAGGTAAAAGGAATTTCCAGGCGAATCCCATCAGGTGGTCGACGCGGAAGCGTGGGAAGGTGCCACGGAACCAGATCATCACGCAAATAAGAACAAACGTTTTTCCGAAGAACCAGAGCCAGGACGGAAGAAGGGGACCTTGCCAGCCGCCCAGGAATAAAGTGGCTGCGATACCGCAAAGCGTGAACGCGTTCATATACTCCGCCATATAAAAGAGGGCGAATTTCATGCCGCTATATTCGGTGTGGAAACCTGCCACGAGTTCGGATTCCGCTTCCGGAAGATCGAACGGAGGGCGGTTGCATTCCGCGGTCGCGCAAAGGAAAAAAATGATGAATCCCACGATGCCCCAGGGCGTGAAGATGAACCAATGGAGGTCATAGTCTCCGACCTGCGCCAGGACGATAGCGTTGGTTGAAAGGCTTTGGCTCATCATGATGGCCGGGACGACCGCCAGTGTCATCGGGATCTCATAAGAGATCATCTGGGCTGCCGTGCGCATGCCGCCCAAAAGGGAATATTTGTTCCGCGACGCCCAGCTTCCCATAAAGATCGGAAGGATCGTGATGGACGAAACAGCAATGAAATAAAGAAGACCGATGTTCAGGTTTACCGCCGTCATACGTTCGCCGAAAGGCACGACCAAAAAGATCATTAGCGCCGGCACCACGATCGCGATAGGAGCAAGAAGGTGAACGATCTTGTCGGCGTTTGCGGGGACAATATCTTCTTTCGTGAACATCTTGATGCCGTCGGCGATGGGCTGCAAAAGGCCCCACTTTCCGACGCGGTTCGGGCCGTAGCGATTCTGAATGCGGCCGATCAGTTTTCTTTCAAGAAGCGTCAGGTACATCATGATCAAGGGGCCCAGGCACAGGATCACGACGCCGCTGATCGTGATCGACGCAAGCACCACGATCCAATCAGGCAAGAAACGGCCCAAGAGGGCAAGGATCCAAGCCTTGGCCGTCACAAAGATCATATCCACGTAGAATTCGATGCCCCGTATCATTTAGGTTCCTGCGGTGTAACCGGTGGTTGCGCGGCGGCCTTTTTCTTTTCTTCCGCGGCTTTTCTCTTTTGGTCAATGACGGAAGCTAGTGTCGGCCGGACTTTTTGGAAATATTTGTTCGATTTGGCAAGCTCCGCTTTGTGACGGTTCAGACCGTCACTGGATCCAAGAGCTGTGACTTCGAACGCATGGTCCATAAAGATCGAATCAAAGGGACAGACCTCTTCGCACATGCCACAATTCATGCAAAGTCCGTAATCGATATCGAACACGGCAGGTTTCCGGGTCGGTTTGCCGGCAACATCGAGCTCCATTTCAATATGGATGCATTTGGGAGGACATTCCCGCTCACAGATCCCGCAGGCAACGCAGCGGATCTTCTCATGGGAGCCATCATAAACGAGAAAAGGGAAGTTCCTGAAATTCTCGATCTCACGCTCGCGTTCTTCCGGATATTGAACCGTGAAGATGCCGCCTTCATCGGGCTTCCGGAAATAGGAAGTCAGAAAATTCTTGAGCGTGACCATCATGCCTTTGAAAACGCCCATGCCAAAAAGGGTCATCGGTCCGTCTCCCCGAGCACAATGTCGATGCTTCCCAGGATAATGATCGCATCCGCGATCTTTTGGCCGAGGCACATCTCTTCCAATACGGTCAGGTTGATCAGGGACGGTGCGCGTACGTGATAGCGCCACGGCTGGGGCGTTCCGTCGCTCACCACATAAAATCCGAGTTCGCCTTTGGGAGATTCGACGCGACCATAGGCCTCGCCTACCGGCGGCTTGAAATTGCGCGGCATCTTGATGAAAGGAAGCGCTTTCTTATTCAGGATCTCGCCTTGCGGGATTTTGGAAAGGGCCTGATCGAGGATCTTCAGGCTCTCGCGTATTTCAAGTACGCGGATATAAAAACGGTCATACACGTCGCCCTTTTCCCCGAGCGGGATTTTGAAATCAAAACGGTTGTAAATACTGTAACCATCCACTTTACGGATGTCATAATTCACCCCCGAGGCGCGGAGCACGGGGCCCGTGATGCCGGCGTTCGTCGCGACACCGGCGGGCAGAATGCCGATGTTCTGGCAGCGCATGCAAAGGATCTCGTTTTTTGTGAGGAGCGCCTCAAATTCTTTTAGGAATGCCGGGAATTTCGAGACGATCTTTTGAATGGCGGCAAGGTTCTCGTTCGTGAGGTCGCGTTTCACACCGCCAAAACGGAAATAATTATTCATCAGGCGCGAGCCGGTGATCTCTTCAAAAAGGTCGAGGATCCTTTCCCGCTCGCGGAAGGCATAAAGAAGAGGTGTGAAAAAAGCGCCGAGGTCGTTAAGCATAAATCCGATGACCGTGATGTGGTTTACGATACGGGCGAGCTCGGCCATGATGACGCGGATATATTCCGCGCGCTCGGGGACTTCAAGCCCCGCGAGTTTTTCGATCGTGAGCGCGTAGCCAAAATTATTTGCCAGCGCGTTCACATAATCCAACCGGTCTGTGTAGGGCATGATTGCCGCGTAGGGGAGGTTCTCCGCGATCTGCTCGTGATTGCGGTGCAGATACCCGAAGACGGGTTTTAGTCCGCAGATCTTTTCGCCCTCCAGCTGTATGACCATGCGGAAGACGCCGTGGGTAGACGGGTGCTGGGGCCCGAAATTAATCTCGAGGAGTGAGGCGGTATCTAAATTTTTCGATTCGATGATATTTGCCATAATTTGTCTAAAAACTTAATTGCTCCTTCTGGCGCAATGCTCAACGGGCAATGTCAGAGCTCAAATCAAATGCGTTGTGCGTTGCGCGTAGGACGTTGTGCTAATTTCTAGGTTTCTCCGGCTTCTCGGCGACGGCGCGCTGGCCGGCCGCTTGGAGGGCTTTTGCTTTTTCCTTCATTTCGTCGGGGATCTTGATCCCACGGGCTTCCAGCCATGCGATGTCTGCGGTTTCCAGGATGTCGGCGTCTTCTTGTTCGTAATCTTTGCGCAGGGGATAGCCTTGAAACTCTTCCCACATGAAAAGACGCCGCGGATCCGGATGTCCTTCATAAACGATGCCGAAAGTGTCAAAAGCTTCGCGTTCCTGAAGCTCCGCGCTCCTGTAAACCGGAGCAAGCGACGGGATCTTCGCGTTATTTTTTGTGACGCGGACGCGGAGCACGACAGGGCCCTGTTTTTTGGCCATCGAATAGAGATGATAAACCGATTCCAAAAACGTCAGATAATCAGCCCCTGTCACGGACGAAAGATAATCAAGAAGGAATACGGGACTTTCCTTGAGGAACAGGGCGACTCGCAGAAGATCTTCGGGGTTCTCGATTAAGATGGAATCCCGGATCAGGCGAAGCTTCACGTCCGGCAGCCGGGTCTCAAGTTCTTTTTTAACCGATTCGATGGGGATATTCATATCAGGCAGCGGCTCCCGGGGTCGCGGACTTGGCAGCCACCACCAGTTCCAGGTCCGGAGCTTTCTGCTTTTTTCCGACCAGGATCGTTTGTCCATAATGCTCTTTGCGAGGATTTCTTTTTGCCGGTTGCCACACTTCCGGATTGAATTTTGGGATGAGACCGTTCGGTCCGAGTTCCGGAATCGGGAACTCCCGTTTCAGGCCTTTTTGATACCACGCTGCTTTTTGGATCTCCTGCGAGGCGATCTTCTTTTGAAGTACCATGAGCCCATGAAGCAGGGCCTCAGGCCGGGGAGGACACCCGGGGAGATGGACATCCACCGGGATATAACGGTCGATCCCGCGCAAAACATTGTAGCCGTCGATAAAAGGCCCGCCCGAGATCGCGCACGCGCCCATGGTGAGCACGTATTTGGGTTCCGGCATTTGATTGAAAAGGCGGACGACTTGAGGGGCCATTTTTTTTGTGACTGTTCCGGAAATGATCATAAGATCGGCCTGACGCGGCGAGGCGCGGAAAAGCTCAGCACCGAAGCGGGCGATGTCGTAACGGGCGCAGGCCGCCGCGATCATCTCGAACGCGCAGCAGGCGAGACCGAATTGCATAGGCCATATGGAGGAGCGCCGGCCCCAATTGTAAAGGAAATCAAGGCTTGTCCAGATCACGCCTTTTTTGGCGAGATCCGCGCGAAGTGTTTCATCTACTTCAGATTTGTTTTTTGTATAGGCCATAAAGTTCTTTCAGGTATGTTAATAGAAGACGGGAGCGAACCTAGATCAATCCCATTCGAGCATTCTCTTCTTCCAGGCGTAAATAAGGCCAAAAGCGAGGATGGCGATGAAAATGGCCATTTCCACGAAGGCGAAGAGGCCCAGCTTCTTAAAGGCGACGGCCCATGGATAGATAAAGACCGTCTCAATGTCAAAAATCACGAAAATAAGGGCGAAAAGGTAATATTGGACATGATACTGCATCCAGGGATCGCCCTTAGAGGCCAATCCGCATTCGTAAGTCGCCTGCTTGTCGGCCGACGGCTTCTTGGGGGCCAAAAACCAGGCCAAAACCAATGGGATTGCGGCAAAAACAAGCGCGAAAACAAAGAAGATGCCGACAAAAAGATATTGATAGAAATAAGAGGTGCTGGACATGGCGGGTATTATAGGTATGAAGGTGTCAAAGTCAATGAAGATAAGGGGTTAGCGTGGACGCTGGGTCCCTGCTTTTTCTGTCCAAGTCTATGTTTTTTTCATGAAAGGCGACTTGGGCCGTGCTGATTTCTCGTAATTTTTTAATGGGGAATCCGTGCTGATAAATAGATACCATCGAGCAAGGGTGTTGGGTACAATAGTTTCGCTCGTTTAGCCTCGGAATCTCAAAAAAGAGACGTTTCATGAACATGAGCATTCATTCTTACATAACGATGATTCCATACGCGATCCATACCCCTTGTCCGGACGTAAAATGACCGAAACTCTTGATGTCGGCTGCGCGGTCATTCATAGGAACGGGAAACTCTTGATCGCTCAGCGTCATTTGGAAGATAGCTTCGGCGGGCTTTGGGAGTTTCCAGGCGGGAAGCGCGAACCGGATGAAACGATCGAGGCGTGTCTTAAGCGAGAAGCTTTGGAAGAGCTGGGGATCCGGATCCAGCCGGAGAGGCTTCTCTGCAATAGGGTGCATGGGCCCAATCCTTTTCAATTGAAGCGCAGCGGAACTCCGGAGCGTAAGCTCTCGCTTTTCTTCTTTTTTTGTCGCTGGGTGAGCGGGGAGCCTCAAGCGATCGACTGCAAGGACTTTCGGTGGGTCTCCCAGGAGACTATTCGTCACTACACGTTACTTCCTGGGGATCTGGAGGTGGTGAAAGATCTGGTCCTTCACTGGGAAGAGTATTTCAAAACTTGAGGAAATGGTCGATAATAAAAAGTGCTTCGTTCCATGCCCTGTGTTTCTAGGGTTCAAAAGGGTTCGCAGTGCAGTCCCAGTACTTATCAATTTCCGCACAACGGAAATTGGGGCTGTCTAAGTCGACCCTTGTGGAAATGAAACAAGAGACTTGAACTGTGTACCTTGATCTCATAAAAATAAATGGAGAAGGGTGCAAGGGGCGTTTTGAGTAAGGTGTGTTTTGTAGAGCCTAGGCCCTTATTTTTGAGAAAAGGGACGGAATTCTGGAGAAATGTTGAAGATCTCAATGCCGAAGAACCGTAAGATTTCGGACGGTCAAGAGGAGCTGTCCTCGCGACAGGGTTGGCGTGTGCCCATTCGTTATAAACTGTCGTTGCCGGTGCTGGTTCTCGTGCTCGGGATCGTGTTTTTTGTGCTGCTGACGACGTTCAATGTCTTTCGCGACATGATGGTCAAATACAAAGAGGCGCGGCTTCAGACCATTGCGGAGATCTTTTCTGAGACGCTCAAGATCCCGCTCGAGGCGAGGGACGCGCGTTCTCTGAAGGCCTATATCCAGCTTCTGGCCGAACAATCCGATGTGGATGAGGTCCGCGTGGAGGATTCTGACGGGAAAATCCTCGGCAGTAGCCGGCCTGAAAACGAATCTTTTCCGGGACTTTTTTACAAACAGGATTTTTTCGGCGTTGAAAAGATAAACCCCGATACCTACGCAGCCGTGGCGCCTATCATGAACGGAGAAGAAACGCTCGGGCGTCTTATCATCATTTTTTCCAAGATCGAATTCGAGAAGGAACTTCGGAAGATCTTCGTCGAAAAGTTCTTTGTCGCGTTTCTTTTGGTGATCTTTGCGACCCTTGTTATTGCGTGGATCACGTGGCTTGTCATGCGGCCCCTCACTTCGCTGCAAAAAACCGCGCGTAATATCTTGGCGGGGGACCTTGAGGCTCGGGCCAACATCCATTCCGCGGATGAAATTCAGGAGGTGGGCGAGGCGTTCAACAAAGTGGTCAGCCGTCTGGTTCAAAGCTTTGAGCATTTGCGGGCGCGGAGTCAGGCCCTCGAGGAATCCGAGGAGAAGTACCGGTCGATCGTCAATGACGTGAGCGATATCATCTTTTCCATCACGCCCGATGGCGAGATGATGATCCTCAATCGCGGGTTTTCGGGATACACTCGCGAGGAGATCCTTGCGGAAGGGCTCCCGCTTTTCTTTTTGATGCACGCGCCGGGAGAAGCGCAGAAATTCCAGGAGGCGCTTGAAACGATCGTCAGGACCAAAAAACCCGTGGAGCATTTGAATACCCAGCAGTTCCATCGGCTTCATCACGCCGAGATTTATTACCAGACCAACCTCACGCCGGTCGTGGATTATGACGGAACGCTTCGCCTTATTCAGGGGGTCATGCGCGACATTACGGACCTGCGTCACGTGGAGATGATGAAAGAAACATTGGTTCGCGATGTGGCGCACGAGCTCAAAACCCCCACCGCGAAATTTATCATGACCACGCAACTTTTAGCCAGGCAGCTAGCGAATACCCCTGACAAAGAGAGATTTCTTCCCTTGATCAAGATGCTCAGCGACAATGCGGATCGCCTGATGCGGACCATTTCGAGCATCATGGATCTTTCCAAGGTGGAGTCCGGAATGTCCGACATTAAAAAACAGGAACTGGACCTTAACGAGGTGCTCAAGCTCGTGGCAGATGACATACGTCCTCTCGTTGAGCAGCATCATTTGAAACTTGAGACCCGGCTTTCTCCTTCACCGCTGAAGATGCTCGGGGATCCGGACATGCTTTACCGTGTATTCGTGAATCTCATCACGAATGCTATCAAGTTCACTCCCGATGGCATGATTATGGTCACTTCCTCGGTCCGGGGAAGTGATGTTTTTGCGGAAGTGGCGGATACCGGGATCGGGATCGATCCGGAGAATCTTCAAAGGATCTTCGAGGCGTTCTTCCAAAAAACGCCGTCGACCTTAGGTATCGGGGTCGGCCTGACCATTTCCAAGGAGATCGTGGCCTTGCATGAAGGAGAGATGTGGGCCGAAAGTGAAGGCGCCGGGAGAGGGAGTGTTTTTAAAGTGGTATTTCCGTCGTATCAGCTCGCCCATAAAAACGTATAGTTAAAAGCAAGCCAGGTGCTGCACGCCTTGACCGAATGAGAGCTTGCCCCGTCAGAGCTTTGGCTGGAGATGCCTCTTCGAGGGGGGCGAGAGAATCTGAGGTTGTGAGAATTTTAAAATGGGATTTTTAAAAAGGCGGAAGCGATTTTGTGCGATCGCTTCCCATCTCTAACGGGGGGACGAAATGTCCAATAAAATATTAATCGTAGAAGATGACAGTGATTTCCAGGATATTTATCAGCTTTATCTTCAGGGGGAGTCCTTCCAGGTTCTAACTGCCATGAACGGGAAAGAAGCCATGGCGGTGCTTGAAAAAGAGACGCCGGATCTTATTATTCTGGATCTTATTATGCCGGTGATGGACGGGGAGGAATTCTATCTTTGGTTGCGCTCACAGGAAAAGTGGCAGCGCATTCCGGTGATCGTTGCGAGCGTGAACGAGAAAATTCCCCTGCGCATGATCGAACTCGGCGGCATGGCCGGAAGTCTGAAAAAGCCTTTTGAGATCGACGTTCTGGTCGAGATGATCCGGGCTAATTTGAAATAGAAAAGCACATAGCCTACCGTACATAGTCCTTGGTAAAAGGAAGAATGCCGTGCCAGTGCCCTCTGGGCTAATTTCTTCATTTCTGAAAAGGCGAAACAACTCGCGGGAAGAAGGGTGCGGGCCATGAAAACTTCAAAAATACTGATCGCGGATGACTCCCAAGATCTTCTTACCATCCTGGCGACTTGCCTAAAGCACGAAGGCTGCAGCGTAAAAACCACGACCATTCCTAGCGGATTGATTCCTTTGATCGAGCAGGAATCTCCGGATCTTGTTCTTTTGGACGTTCGATTCGATGGCGTCAGCGGCTTGGATCTTTTGGCCGAGATCAAAAAAAAGGATCCGAAGCTTTCGATCATTATGATGACCGGCCAGGGGACGACCCAAACGGCGATCGAAGCTATGAGGCTCGGAGCTTATGATTATGTGCTCAAGCCCTTTAAACTGGAAGAGTTGATCGCTCTGGTGAAAAGGGCGATCGATGCCGGCCGGCTGATGAAGGAATCCGTGTCTTATCAGGCTCCTGAGAAGGGTTCCCCCGAAGGGGTTTGTATCGTCGGGAAAAGTCCGGAGATGCTGGAGATCTATAAAACGATCGGCAAAGTGGCTGAAAGCAACGCGACGGTTCTTATCCGCGGTGAAAGCGGTACCGGCAAAGAGCTTGTGGCGCGCGCTATCTACCAGAATTCTTCCAGAAAAAACAAACCTTTTTTAGCCGTGAATTGCGCGGCGATCCCGGATACGCTTTTAGAAAGCGAGCTTTTTGGCCATGAAAAAGGGGCGTTTACCGGAGCGCTTCACAACCGAGTCGGTAAATTCCAACAATGTAACGGAGGAACGTTTTTTCTGGATGAAGTGGGGGACATGGCCCTCGCGACGCAGGCCAAAGTCCTGCGCGTCCTTCAGGAACAGATCTTTTCATCTGTGGGCAGTGAAACGACCGTGAAAGTGGACGTGCGGTTGATCGCCTCGACCCACAAGGACTTGTGGAAATCCATCGAGAAAAAAGAATTCCGGGAGGACCTTTACTACCGGCTGAAGGTCGTCACGATCTACCTGCCGCCCTTGCGCCACCGGAAGGATGATATCCCTCTTTTAACGGAATATTTTGTCCGGAAATTCAACGAGGTGTACAAAAAAGATATCAAGAAGATCTCTCCGGAATTGATGGAGCATCTCATGAGCTATGCCTGGCCTGGAAATGTCCGTGAACTGGAGAATGCGATCCAGACCGCGGTCGTTATGAGCAAAAAAGATGTACTGCTCGCAGAGAATTTCCCCCTGCTTTCCGGAGATCCCGCCGCGCCTTCTCAAGGAGGCGTGCCGTCTGTGGGGGGACATGACTGCGAGACTCTATTGAAAAATATGCTCGCGCCGGTCTTGAAGTCTCCCCTCGTAGCCAAGGATGCGGCGTTTTTTAAGAATATGGCTGATGGTTTTGATAAACTTCTGATCGAGGCAGCTCTGGAAAAGAACCAAGGAAATCAGCTTCGGTCCGCGGAGCTGCTCGGCATTAGCCGCAATACCCTACGTCAGAGAATGAAACAATACGGGCTTTTGAGCGATTAGTTTTCGAAAAACCCTCATTTGTTACGTCTTAAAATTCTGCTCAAAATATGCGCTGTTGCTCAATAAATAAGCAGTAAAAACCGCTTTTTTTAGCTCCCATCCGAACTTCCAAAAAACTCCGGAATTTCAAGTCGTAACCCCTTTGTTCATAGATGTTTAAAAATCATAAATTTTCTTTTTCAAAAGGTCATCTTGGCATGATTCGTGCTTCTATATAAGTCGGAAGGGAAAGGAAAAAAGATGGAAACAAAAAAACATCAAATTCAGGGGCGAAAGTTCGCTAGTTTGAGGGCGGTCGCTCTCATGCCCGGCCAATTTTGTTCTTTCTTTTCGAGCAAGGTAATTGGGACGGCCCCAATTTCAAAAAATCGGAAATGGATAAGTGTTGGAATCGCAGTTATCTTTGCCTGGAGCATGATCTGCCCGATAGGGTTTGCCGAGACGATCAACCTTGAAGGCGGCTCGGTGGATGTCAACACGCAGGACACCACCACGAACTGGAACGTGTCGGGCAACCCCGTGTGGAACGTTCCCGAATTCAACGTCC
>JBAXGK010000047.1:0-10498 GCA_037139435.1 Candidatus Omnitrophota bacterium
CAGAGAATCCAAATTCTCAACGAGGAGCAGGATCATGACCGGGGCCGGAAGCGCCAAAAACTTGGCAGCACGCCTACCGTGACCGGCGCCTTCGGTCTTGCCGTCGCCCACCACGCTCTTCTTTATCTTATCGGCGATCTTAAGTTGCCATGACATGCAGGTGTGATTCTCTTATAATGCTTCCAATGCGTTTCTTTTAGGTGCCCGTGCGAAGTCTTAATAAAGATTTTAAAGCAAAAGGATCCTTTTTATGAACGCTCCAAATAATATGCCTTCGAAATCACCAACCTCGCATCTCCACGTGGTGAACCTTGTGGTGGCGCTTCTTGCCGGGGTTATCTCGATCACCGGTGGAATCTACACTCTTAAGAACAATGTTTTCTCGGGGCCGGCCTACGGGAGCCTTCAAGGGATCGTTCGGGACGAACGGATCGCGAAGCCCCTCAAGCTCGCATCGGTTGAGGTTGCCGACCTGACCGGGGCAGTGGTGAATACCGCGACGACGGATGATAATGGACATTATTTGATCGAGGCCTTGAAGACCGGAAATTACGTCGTGAAATTCACGGCGCCGCTTCACAAGATTGAAAGTAAGACCATTAAGATCGAGAAAGATCTTTCCTCCTCGATCAGTGTGGACCTTTTTCCTGAGGCTCAGCAGGCGAATCTATCTCCCGTTGAATCGGTAGCCGTCGTGCCGCGAAATATTCAGGCGTCTTACGCTCCTCAAGCCGCATATCCGCCAACGGCTCCCGTGATGTCCGGCTACAATGTTTCGAAAAGCAATCCCTCTGTGCCGACGGCCTCTCCGACCTATTCTCAAACGGAACCGGGGCAGGATCCGGCCTTGTCCGGGTCTCAACGCACGGGTTACCGACGGCATCCGCGACGCAGTTATCCAGCGGAATCCGTTGAAAGTTCGACAGGGACTTCTCAAAGCTCATCCCAGGGCGACGCTTTGGCGCAGGTTGGGACCCAATTGCTCCAAGCTTGGATGAGTAAGAAATCATCTACCACCTCATCTTCGACAACCTCGAATGGGTCAGGTGGATAAGGTTTCATCTTAGAGAAAAAAATGAAGCATTCTCAAAAACTATCCCTCATCGTCCTGGCCGCGCTTCTTCTCGGAGGGTGTCTCACGGTCCGTTTGCCAGGAGTGAAAATAAGACAAGCGGTTGAACCCCAAACTCTGGCTTGGGATGGACTTGTCCGTCAGACGCTCACTCTCAACCCCGATCTTCAAATGGCGCGGTATCTTGTAACCTCAAGCGCCCGGAGCCGCGATATCGCTTTTGGGGATTATTTGCCGTCGGTGGACGGAGGATTTCAAAGAGATGTTTCGCGAACGACGGGCACGGCTCCTTCCCAAGATGGTTTGGGGTTGGATCTGACGGCGCAGCAGTCGCTTTTCAATGGTTTTGGGACCACCGGGAATTGGCTGAAGGCCCGCAAAGACCTCGAGGCCGTGAAATTGGCTTATGTGGAATCAAGCGCGGAAGTCCGTTTCCGCTTAAGATCGGTCTATGTGGATATTATCAGACTCGAAAGACTTTTTGAGACAAACCGTCTGATCTACGAAAGGCGCAAGCAGAACTCAGACCTCGTCCGGCTTCGTTATGAAGCGGGAAGAGAGAATTTGGGTTCGGCCTTACGCGCGGAAGCGATCACCGGCCAGGCTGACTTTGATGTCAAGCAGACGGAACGCTATTTGGAGAGCGACGCCCTGAGACTTGCGCGCGAAAGTGGCGGAGAATTTGTGTTTCCCATTCATGTGGAGGATGACCTGGAAAAAATGCTCCAAAACGTTGCGCTTACCAAGGCGGATTACGCGGCTCTTGCTGAGAAAACACCCAAGGTGCTGCGTCTTGTAAAGACCGCTGAGGCCGCCAAGGCGGCAGTGCTTAAAGCGCAGTCCGTGGTGTGGCCTCAGGTTGACGGTAATTATGATTATGGTTATTCGGGTGATCGCGCTTCCGCATTGAAGGATTCGAGTTTTCTTGGATTGAATGTTACCGTGCCTTTCTTTAACGGCGGGAAGAACGTTGCCGCGATCCGGAAAGCGAACGCAGATTACGATGCCGCCCAGAAGGCTGCCCAAGGTGCTCGGGACGAAGCGATCGCTTCGCTTGCGGGTGCGTGGGTGCCTTACATGGACGCGATCGAGTATGTGGAGGTCCGTAAGAAGTTCCTGGAATCTTCGAAAAAACGCGCCGAGATCATCCGGGCGGAATATGCTATGGGACTTGTGAATTTTACGGATTTTGATGCGGCGGAGCAGGAAAACGCGACCGCAGAAAAGGACTATGTGGCGAGTCTTGCGAATGTCTTTATTCAGCAGGCCAACTGGGAAAAGACCCAGGGGGCCACTTTGGAGGATGCTTACCATGAAAAAAATAAGTAATTTTTCAATGCCGGTGAAGTGGGGATTGATCATTCTGGGTGTGTTTCTTCTTATGCGGATGTTCTCTTCGTGTGGTTCGCCGAAGGATTCTTTGCAGATCGTTCGTGCGGTAAAAGTCTCTCGAGGGGATCTTTCGGTTTCAGTCACGGCGACGGGAACGGTCAAACCCTATAACCGGGTCGAGATCAAGGCGCCGATCCCGGGACGCATTGAGGAAGTTCTCGTGCATGAGGGAGAAGAGGTCAAGCAGGGACAGATCCTTGCCTGGATGAGTTCAGTCGAAAGGGCCGCGCTTCTTGATGCGGCGCTTTCTCAGGGAGATGCCGCGGTCAAGCGCTGGCAGGAGGCCTATAAGGCCGCGCCGCTCCTTGCGCCGTTGGATGGGATGATCATTGTCCGATCCGTAGAACCGGGACAAACAGTGACCACAGTTGATCCCGTGGTGGTTCTTTCGGACCGGCTGATTGTGGAAGCCCTGGTGGATGAAACGGATCTTTCCATGATCAAACTGGGACAAAAAACGGAGATCCGGCTAGATGCTTACCCCAAAGAGATTTTTGACGGCACCGTCGATCACATCACGTTTGAAAGCAAACTTGAGAATAATGTGAATGTCTACGCAATCGATATTCTCCCAGAGAAGGTTCCCGAGTCTTTCCGGAGCGGGATGACGGCCAATGTCACTTTTATCGTGAAAGAAAAAAAAGGTGTTTTGCTCGTTCCTTCCGAGGCGATCGTGGAATGGCCGAAAGATGTTCGCAAGCCTAAGGACGCGGTCTTTGCTGTTTATAAAAAAGCATTCGGTGGAAAACCGGAACCGGTTCCGGTCAAGATCGGAGATTCCGACGGACGGATGACCGAGATCATGGAAGGCCTGAAAGAAGGGACGGAAGTCGTAATCGTCCGGAAGAAGGAAAAGCAGCAGTCGGCCAACCCCTTTAGTCCGGGGGGAGCTCCCAAAAAAAATGAGGCTCAAAGGCGTTCATGAAATTGCTGGAAGTCGAGCGCATCTCAAAGACATACAAGATCGGGGAAGTCGAGGTCCGGGCGCTCCAGGATGTTTCTCTTACTATTGAGGCCGGTGAATTCGTTGCGATCATGGGGCCTTCCGGATCCGGAAAATCCACGCTGATGCATCTTCTGGGATTTTTGGATTCGCCGGACAGCGGTGTTTTCCGCTTAATGGGAAAGGACACTTCCCATTTAAAGGAAGAAGAATACGCCTTCCTCCGCAATCGTGTTATCGGCTTTGTATTTCAACAGTTCAATCTGATGACACGATCCACGGCTCTCGAAAATGTTTGTCTACCTTTGCTCTATTCGGATGATCGAGTCGGGGATCTCGACCGGTCGAAGGAGATGCTTTCGAAGGTCGGCCTTGCCGATCGTGTGGGGCATCGTCCGAATGAACTGTCCGGGGGACAGCAGCAACGGGTGGCGATCGCCCGGTCGCTTGTGACCCAACCGCTTATGATCCTTGCGGACGAGCCCACGGGAAATCTTGATTCCAGATCCGGGACCGAGATCCTGGAGATCTTTAAGAATCTCCACAAACAGGGAATGACCATCGTACTCGTTACGCATTCTGAAGAGGTCGCGAACGCGGCGGAGCGGGTCATTCGCATGCACGATGGGAAGATCGTGAGTGATGAAAGGCGCAAGGCTTCCGGGAAACGGCCGCTCTCTGAGATCAAGACGCTGGATTTCCAAGGATTATCAAAAGAGAAAAAGTATAATTACGAAGAATTTCTGGAACACTTCAAGCAAGCCAGTCGCGTGATCTTGGGAAATAAATTAAGGTCGTTTCTCTCCATGCTGGGCGTTCTGATCGGGGTGGCTTGTGTGATCACTATGCTTGCGCTGGGTCGTGGCGCGCGCGAAGCGATCACCGAACAGTTGTCCCGAATGGGTTCCAATCTTCTTTCCATCCGTCCGGGTTCAGTGAAGGTTCACGGGGTTGAAGCCGAGGCTGCGACGCGGCTGACCTCCGACGATGTTCGGGACATCAAAGAAGTTCCCTCGGTCAAGCAAGTGGGGCCGCAGGTCACGGGACAGGGCCAGCTTGTTTTCGGGAATAAAAATTGGAGCACCCGGGTGATCGGTGTGGGACCCGAGTATGCTGGCATGAGGAATCAGGAGCCTGTGTCGGGACGTTTTTTTACCAGTGATGAGGATCAGGGGCGTCAACGCGTGGTTTTGATTGGCAAAACCGTGAAGGATGCCCTTTTCGGAGACGAGGAGCCTCTCGGGCAAACGATCAAGATCAATCGAGTGAGCTTCCAGGTGCTGGGTGTTCTTCCCTCCCTGGGAGCCAATGCCTTTCATGATCAGGATGACGTTGTGGTGATCCCACTCATGACTGCGATGAAGCGGCTTTTGGGCAAGGACTATCTCGATCAGATCGACGTTGAAATTTCAGACCTGAAACAAATGCCTGCGGCACAGGAAGAGATCAACCAGCTGATCATTCGGAGGCATCGTTTGACCCCGGACCGTTACGACAGTTTTAATATTCGAAATTACGCGGATATCCAAGCCGCGCTCTCAAGTACGACCAAAACGTTTGCCGTGCTGCTGGGCGCTGTGGCGACGATCTCGCTTGTGGTCGGAGGCATCGGGATCATGAACATCATGCTTGTTTCCGTCAAAGAAAGAACGCGCGAGATCGGCCTACGGAAAGCCCTTGGAGCAACCCCGCGAGATATCCTGATGCAATTTCTTGTGGAGGCGGTCATGATCACTTTTCTGGGAGGTTTGGCGGGGATCGTGCTGGCTGGGGTGATCTCCTGGCTGATCGCGGCTTTAGCTCAATGGAAAATGATCATCACGCTCGATTCTTTGCTTCTGGCGTTTATTTTTTCGGCGGGGGTTGGGATCGTTTTCGGTCTTTGGCCCGCAAAACAAGCCGCGGCGCTTGACCCGATCCGTGCTTTACGGTATGAATAAAGGTTGTATGCCATCTTCCCAAGATCTTCCGCGGAAATCTTTTGGACCCAGGAATATTTTCCGCGCGCTGCGGCATAAAAATTATCGTTTGTTCTCGGCCGGGCAATGCATCTCGCTTGTGGGGACCTGGATGCAGTATGTTGCTGTAAGTTGGCTCGTGTACCGTTTGACGAATTCGGCTTTTATGCTCGGGCTCGTGGGATTCGTGGGACAGCTTCCGACGTTCGTGATCGCGCCTTTAGCCGGAGTGCTGGGGGATAGGTATGACCGGCGGCGAATGCTGATCATCATCCAGTCGCTTGCCATGGCCCAGGCGGCGGTCCTGGCTTTTTTGGTGATGACCCATTTGATCCAGATCTGGCATATCATTGTTCTGAGCACTTTTCTCGGGATCATCAGTTCTTTCGACATGACGATCCGTCAGGCTTTTACTGTGGAGATGATCGACGACCGCGAGGACTTGGGGAATGCGATCGCTCTCAATTCAACCATGCTTAATGCGGCGAGGTTGATCGGGCCGGCGATGGCGGGGCTTTTGATCGTTTCCATAGGAGAGGGGATCTGTTTTCTTTTGAATGCGATCAGTTACACCGCTGTGATCGCGTCGCTGCTTGTTATGAGGATTCCCAAGGGCAGGATCCTCGCCGCTCCTCGCCGGATCCTTTTGGAGCTAAAAGAAGGATTCAGTTATGCCGCGAATTTTCCTCCTATCAAATGGCTTCTCCTGGTGCTGTCGCTTATCAGTCTGATGGGGGTCTCCTATCAGATTCTTTTGCCGGTGATTACGCGTGAAATCTTCAAAGGCGGGGCGAACACGATGGGTTTTTTTATGACCATGGCTGGTTTCGGAGCTTTGGGCGGGGCTATTTTCTTGGCCGCACGGAAAAGCGTGCTCGGGCTTCCAAAGATCATTGCGTGGACGGCCGGTCTTTTCGGTCTTACCCTGATGGCTTTTGCTTTTTCGCGGACGTACTGGCTTTCCATGGGGATTCTCCTGGTTTCCGGTTTCGGGATGATGGTGCACATGGCGGCGTGCAATACGATCCTGCAGACGATCGTGGAAGAGGACAAGCGCACCCGGATCATGAGTTTCTACACCATGGCTTTTTTGGGGATGATGCCCTTTGGGAGTTTGCTGGCCGGGTCCCTGGCGGCGAGGATCGGGGCGCCGTACACGTTATTTCTTGAAGGGCTGTGCTGTGTTTTGGGGGCCGTCTATTTTGCATCCAAACTTCCGTTAATCCGCGCGAAGATCCGTCCGATCTATATGAAAAAGGGGATCATTCCGGAAGTCGTAAGGGGGATCCAGGCCGCCACGGGTCTTGAAAGTCTTACAAAAGAATAAAAGTGACCGCGAAATTGGAACATTGGTTTTGATCTTCTGAACAAGGCCTATAGAAAGGAATTCGAGATGGTATCTAAATCGGGAAAGAAAAAAAAGCTTGGGGCCTTGGAGAAAATAAAATCTGTGTTTTTAAAGCGTCCGGGGCTACCCCCGGATGGAATCGAAAAGATCCTCCGCTTTGAGTCGGCAGACCCTTTTCGGATTTTAGGTCCTCATCCTACCCATGACGGCCGTGGCGTGATCATTCGCGCGTTCCTGCCGCGCGCCTCAAAAGCCTGGGTTCGGGCTCTTGAAGGCGACGGGGAGCGGCAACTGATGCAGAAGACCCACCCCGAAGGTTTTTTTCAGATTGTTTTCGAAAAAGCGGATGAGGCCTTTCCCTATAAGATCGAGACTTGTGATGAGACAGGGTTTTTGAAGGAAGTTTCGGATCCTTATGCTTTTTTCCCTGATCACCTGAGTGATTACGATCTTCATCTGATCGGGGAAGGGACCCATCATCGGAGCTACGAAAAATTCGGGAGCCATCTTTTGACCCTGAAAGGTGTTCGAGGTGTTCTTTTTACGGTGTGGGCGCCGAACGCGAAAAGTATCAGCGTGGTCGGGAATTTTAATGGCTGGGTGCCAGGCGCGCACCCGATGACCCGCCTTCCCACTTCGAATGTCTGGGGCCTTTTCATTCCCGGGCTGAAGAACGGGGAGGTCTACAAGTTCGCGATCCGTTCCTCGGTGGACGACCAGGTTCGGTTGAAGACCGATCCTTATGCGTTTGGCACGGAATTAAGGCCTCGGAGTGCCGCGGTCGTGACTCGGCTGGATACTTTCTCTTGGGCGGACGATGTGTGGATGACCCGCCGGAACAAGAAGGATCCTCTTCGTTCTCCGATCTCGATCTATGAGGTCCATCTCGGTTCTTGGAAAAGAGAAGAGAAGAACGGTTGGGGGTTTTTGAATTACCGGGAGTTGGCGCATCAGCTTGTGGAGTATGTCAAATTCATGGGTTACACCCACATCGAGCTCATGCCCGTGATGGAACATCCTCTGGATGAATCGTGGGGATACCAGGTCATTAATTATTATGCGCCGACGCGGCGGTTCGGTAGTCCGGAGGATCTCATGTATCTGGTGGATTACTGCCACATTCACGACATTGGCGTGATCCTGGATTGGGTCCCCGCGCATTTTCCGAGGGATGGCCATGGCCTTTTCGATTTTGATGGCCGGCAGATCTATGCTTCCGAAAACTTGAAGAGGGCCGAGCAGCGCGAGTGGGGGACGATGGTTTTTGATTTCGGGAAAAAGGAGGTCAGCAATTTTCTGATCTCCAACGCTCTTTTCTGGCTGGACCGGTATCACGTGGACGGCCTGCGAGCGGACGCCGTGGCCTGTATGCTGTATTTAGATTATGCCCGCAAGCCGGGGGAGTGGGAACCCAATCATTACGGCGGACATGAGAATCTCGAAGCGATCGAGTTTCTTAAGGAGTTCAACAAAGTGGTGCACGCTTCTTTCCCGGGCGTCCTGACGATCGCCGAAGAATCGACGGCTTGGCCCGGTGTTTCAAGGCCGGTGCATTTGGGAGGGCTTGGGTTCAGCATGAAATGGAATATGGGCTGGATGCATGACACGCTGGAGTATTTTTCCAAAGATCCGCTTTTCCGGAAATACCACCAAGGGGTTTTCCCCCTTTCGACTCACTATGCGTTCTCGGAGAATTTTATTCTTCCGATCTCGCACGATGAGATCGTTTACGGGAAAAGGTCGCTTCTCGAAAAAATGGTCGGCGATGATTGGCAAAAGTTCGCCAACCTCCGGCTTTTCTTCACTTACCTTTTTGCTTTCCCAGGGAAGAAGCTTCTTTTCATGGGAAACGATTTTGCCCAGCGAAGTGAATGGGATTCCAATCGATCTCTGGACTGGCATTTGATGCAGGCGCCCCGGCACCGGCGGGTCAATCTTTTGCTGAGGGACCTGCACCGTCTTTATCGGGAGAATCCGGCCCTTTACGAAGGGGATTTCTCAAACGGATCTTTCGAATGGATCGATTGTTCAGATGCCGACCGTTCGGTTGTAAGTTTTCTGCGCTGGTCGCAGGATTACAGCCGAGTCTTTATTTTTGTCTTCAATATGACACCTGTGATCCTGGAACGCTACCGCGTTGGAGTCCCTCGGTGGGGTTATTACCGGGAGGTTTTAAATAGCCAGGCCTTTGACTATGGCGGCTGTGGCTTGGGGAATTTGGGGGGCGTTCATTCGGAAGATGTGTCTTGGCAAAACCGTCCTTTTTCAATCAATCTTCAGATTCCGCCGCTGGGGGCACTGGTTTTCAAGCTTATGTCATGATTCCCCGTTTGTTTTTTGATTTTGGTGAATCGTGGCGCACAATTTATAAGGGGAATGCATTGATCGACCATCCGTTGCTTCAGGCAACATCGGCGTAATCGTCTGCCTGTTCCTTAAGATGTATTCGAAGAAACTTTCGTTTTAATGCGAAGCAAGAAGAACTGTTTTTGACGCCATTCTGAAAAACACTTCCAGTGAGCCCCTGCCAGAAGTAAGAATATTTCTCTTATCAGGCATGATAGATAATGCTATCTTTTATTCATCATAGTTCACTATATTGACATTATGAGTAATATTTATTGTTAAAATCCATTGACATTATCCATTGGGCAAGTTAGCTTTAAATCGGAGGTTTTAAAAATGGAAAGTTTTGTGCGAAGGTCTTCAATCTACAGACGGCAGGCTTTGAAGCACCGAGGGTGGAGGCGGTACACTTCATTTTTGAAGTTGATGAATATTGGGGCCGCTATTTTCTTTCTGATCTTTACGGTCGCACCGAGTTGGACCTCTGCTGGAGACGATTCAGACATTGTCATTCCGTCCATCGAGTCGAGTCCCGCCATGAGCTCTTCCGCGTTCACCCCGATGAGTACTCCGACCCCGACGAGTTTCATGCCGCCGGCGTCCTCGGTGCTTCCTCTGAACGATGTTATTGGGCGCACTCTTAACACGATTCAGAACCTGGACGGGAAGGACGGCATACAATCTGCTGTCGGAAGAACAGGGGGGAAACGGCCCTCAGATGATGGAGGTGCCGGGACGGGTAATGTGAATAAGAAAGATGGAATGGAAGTAGAGGCCGTTTTTTCTGGGAGATGGAATGTAGCGTCTCGCTCCGTCATGAACCTTGAAGGCGATATCGGCAAAGAAGATGCTTTGGAGGTAAGAGCGGGAGGTCAGAAGGACGTAGCTAGAAGCGGGGAAAAATTTTTTTCAAACAAAGAAAATTCCGAGAGTCCAAAAGAAAATCTTGAGCGAGCAAAGGCGGAAAATCAGCGAGCTGAGGGAAGCGGAACGAAGACGCTGGGCCAAGACATTCCTGACTTCGGCGGAAATTTTCCTGACGGGGAGATCGCAAATAAATTTTTGACGGATGTTCGAGTAATCGAGGGGGAGGTGTATGTGGTCGATTACGCTAACACAATGTCCCTTTTGGACCCAGGCACATCGATGCGTGTTTTTTTTAAAGAACGTCCGGCATCGAATCAAGCTGGGGAGCCGGTTTCCGCATTGGGAGTTTTCACTGATAAGGTTCAAGCCTTAGCGGTCCTGAAAACAAATCCGCCGCCGGTCATGGTCGTAAAGGCCGATCCCGTGATGCCGGTGGCTAAAGATGATGTGGCCTCGGCATTTGTGAGAGACGACACCGCAGCGATGAATGTTGATTTGCCAGCTGGGGTGGAGGGGGTAATCATTGATGAAATTTTTCAGTAGTATCATTTGGATTATTGCGCCCCTTTGTT
>JBAXGK010000048.1:0-10422 GCA_037139435.1 Candidatus Omnitrophota bacterium
GCCGACTTCCCTGAGCATCTCCAGGTCATAGTAGGTGCGCGATTCCAGGCGCTTCGCCTCAAGGTCTTTACCATTCTCAGTAAGTTTTTTGACATGCTCTTTCATTTCCTGCTCGATCGACACGATGGCGGCCTCGAGGCGATCCCCCGGCGTCACGAAATGCTTGGCGGGATAGATCGCAAGTTTCTCGATCTCACGGATTGCCGAAAGCTTCACGGGATCGAGAAGGGTGATCCGTTCGATCGTCTGTGGGCCAAAATCAATTCTATAAGGATTTTGTCCGTACGACGGAAGTAGATCGATCCTGCCGCCGCGCACGCGGAATGTCCCGCGCCTGAGTTCGGTGTCGACTCTTTCATACTGAAGAGTGATCAAACTCGAGAGGAATTTATCCCGATCGGCGAGCTCGCCTTTCGTGATCGTGATGAGAAGTCCCTGCCAATCCTCCGGCGCGCCGAGACCGTAGATACAGGAAACGCTCGAGACAATAACGCAGTCCTTGCGTGAGAGGATGGAGCTAGTCGCGGAAAGACGCAAGCGATCGAGGTCTTCGTTAATCGAGGCGTCCTTTTCAATGTAAGTATCCGTGTGCGGAATATATGCCTCAGGCTGGTAATAATCGTAGTAGGAGACGAAATATTCGACGGCGTTTTCCGGAAAGAATTCCTTGAGCTCGGAATAAAGTTGGGCCGCAAGGGTTTTATTATGGGAGATCAGAAGTGTGGGTTTGCCAAGTTGCGCGATCACATGCGCCATGGTGAACGTCTTCCCGGACCCCGTGACGCCCTTCAAAACCTGTTCCGTTTTCCCCGCCCGGAAACCTTCCACCAGCTTTTGAATGGCTTGGGGCTGGTCACCTTTAGGCGTCATAGGTGAAACGAGTTTAAATGAGGTCATAAAATTCCATATTCTTTAATGTCTGTCGCTCATATATTTATTACGATCCTTTTTTATACGTTTTAAGGAATTTAATAACTTTTTCCAAAAATTCATCTCCGGGCTTTCCGGCTAACTCTTTTTCAGCATTCCGCAACGATGTTTCCCTTACCTCTACACGCAACTCTTCGAGAGTTTGGTCTTTATGCGCGTCGAGCCATGCTGTGAGATTATCAGAAGTAAGAACATAAAATCGCCGAAACCCCTTTGGCCAGTTTCCTTCAATCTGACCTTGAATAATGTCAAAACATGCTTCGCCAATAGTAGGAGAATGTGGATGCCATGACCCATCAGGAGATATCGCTACGATATCTTTTTCAAAGCCAGTAAACCCCAGAGGTTTATTATTATGCAGCTGAGTGAGAATTGCCGGAAAAGCATCAACGCCCCCCTTGCCAAGTGCATTTAGAGACGCCTCGACCTCTACCCCGGCAGCGAGATTCTTGCTGTATTGATCATAGTCGTTAGATCGAGGATCTTCGGCATAACAATGGGCATTCCAGAACCCGAACGCCAGCATAAGAACGAGTACGATTTTTATAACACTTGCGATGGATCGCGCGGAATTGTGTCGGACCATGGAATCCCCCTTTGTTTATCCTGGCGCCTATTATTGAGGGTCTTGGTAGCGTGTGACGTAGCGGTCCAGGACTTCCCGGATCATGCGCTGGTATTTGGTGTGAAACTTCTTGGCTTTGGCCCTAAAAAAATCCACACTCGCTTTTTTCAGAACGATTGTCACTTTTTCCGTTTCCTCGCCCGGGAACACCAGCTCTTCCGGAGGCGGCAGAAAATTCGCCACACGAACCAGTTCCCCCGCGGGAAAATCCGGATCGGATGGATCATCGTCTTCGTAACCGTCCGGTCCCTTTTTATTCCTTTTGATCTTCATAAAGTTTCCTCCCTTTTCTCCAGAATCCGGCTCCGATGATCCGGATCTTTTCTTGACGGTACGTGAATCTTACGGTCAGGACTTCGCCCAGAGCCTTCCCCAGTGCAAAGAACCTTTCTTCCGCCCCGCTGTGCCGGCGATCTTCAAAGATCCGAATATACGGATCCTTGAAAATTCCGGCGGCGGTTTTGAAATTCACGTTATGTTTCAGGATATTGAGCCGCTCTTTTTCATCGTCCCAAAGAAAACTGCCCCCGCCCTCCGGGATAAAAAGATACTCCGCTTCCTTAATTTTGTCCATACCTTTAGCCATATTTTTATATGTATTCAAAAGGGCCTCCCTCGATACTACGATTAGCTATAGTGCAATCTTAATATTACTTATATGCACATATAAAGTCAAGAAACCCGGGAGGCCCAGACAGCCATTTTTTTTAATCGATCAGAAGGGAGAAATCGACGGCTTTGACGGAATGGGTCAGAGACCCCACGGAAATGGTGTCGACCCCTGCGGCGGCGAATTTTCGGACATTCTCGAACGTGATACCGCCCGAGGCCTCAAGAAAGACCCCCGGAGCTTCCTTGCGGACGATCTCCACCGCGCGCTTGGCTCCCTTAGGCGTAAAATTGTCGAGCAAAATGACCTTCGGTTTCAATCCGATCGCTTCCCAGAGCTCGCCGAGACTTCGCACTTCGATCTCGAATGCGCTGGGATGACGCCGGAGTTTTTTTAGATCTCCATGGATCCGGTGATTCTCTTTAATAAAAATAAATTCATCGAGCCCTTGCCGGTGGTTCCGGCCGCCCCCCACCTGCACAGCCACCTTTTCCAGTTCTCGCCAGATCGGGGTAGTTTTGCGCGTGTCCAGAATAAGAGCGGGATATTTTTTGGCACGATTCACAAATTGACGCGTCTTGGTCGCGATCCCGGAAAGATGGCCGATGAAGTTGACCATGGTCCGCTCGGTTTTGAGGATCGACCGGATATTCCCGCGCATTTTGAAAACGGTCTTCCCGGGCCGGAGCTTGCCGCCGTTATGGATCCGGAATTCAAGCTTCACGGTCGGGTCCACGATCTTGAAGATCTCCCTCACAAGCCGCTCCCCGCAGAAAATGCCACGGGCCTTGGCGATCACGCGCGCCTCGCCCCGGGCATGGGCGGGGATCAGCAGATTCGAAGTCACATCCCCACGACCGATATCCTCATGAAGCGCTTCTTTAAGGAAGCCCAGCGTCCGGCGCGACACCGGCAAGGGATGCCCCGGAAAACCGATCTCAGAAACTTGCGAGTTGGGTCTGGTAGGATACAAGAAGCTTTTTGGCATCAGCGAGTTTCTCTTTCTCTTTTTCAAGGATCTCCTTCGGCGCCTTTTCAGCAAACGAAGGGTTCTCCACTTTTTTACGGATAGCTTCTATCCATTGTTCGGTCTCTTGGATCTTTTTCTGGAGCCGTTTCTTCTCCTCTTCCGGGTCCAGGATCCCCTCGAGTGAGATAAAAATATCAAAGGCCGCGAAGGAGTTGGCTGCCATCGCACCTTTTTTCTCGAATTCACGCACACATTGAAGTTCCGCGAGCCGGCCCAGGACTTTTACCTCGCGCTCAAATACGCGCACAGTCTCAAGGGTCGCCTGTTCCTTGCAAACAATAATGGCCTTAAGCTTATCGGTGGGGGCGATCTGAAAGCGCACCCGGAGGTCGCGAATACCGCACACCGCGTCCTGCAAAAGGCCGATGGCTTCCTGTGCTTTCTCGTCATGAAATCTCTTTTTCTCTTCATTCGGCCAAACGACGAACATGATGGATTCGGGCCAGGTCTTGGCATCCGCCGCCTTTTGCTTGAATGTCTGCCAGATCTCTTCCGTCATGAACGGCATGAAAGGATGCAGGAGCCGGAGCATCCGCTCGCAGACGAAGAAAAGGACTTTCTGTGTTTGAAGCCTAAGAGTGGCGTCTTCGGACAAAACCATCGGTTTCGCGAGCTCAATATACCAGTCGCAAAAATCATCCCACACAAAGTGATAAAGCTCGGTCGCGGCCTGGGCCAGGCCGAACTGGGTAAGGTGCTTCTCGATCGCTGCGGTCTTTTCCTCAAGGCGCGACAAGATCCAACGGCTTGGAAGGGATAGATCCATCTTTTCGAACTGCTCCGGGTCCGACGAAGCGTCCTTAAGATCTGCGAGCTGCATCAGCACGAACCGGCAGGCATTCCAGACCTTATTCGCGAAGTTGCGGCCGACTTCGAATTTCTCTCGGGAAAGATAAACATCCTGAGCCGAGAGCATCACCAGACTGTAGCGAAGGGCATCGGCGCCCATCTCCTCGATCACTTCGAGCGGATCGATAGAATTCCCAAGCGATTTCGACATCTTGAGCCCGGTCGCCGCGCGTACCGTGCCGTGGATATGGACCTGCTGGAAAGGAACTTCCCCCATAAACTCCAACCCAGCCATGATCATGCGCGCCACCCAGAAGAAAATGATCTCGGGAGCGGTCACAAGGTCGGACGTTGGATAGAATTTTTTCAGATCTTCAGTTTTATCGGGCCCGCCTTTGGCGAGGCTCGCCTGATTTTCAGGCGGCCAACCCAAGGTCGAGAACGGCCAAAGCCATGACGAGAACCAGGTATCGAGGACGTCGGGATCGCGTTTGATATCCTTAGAACCGCAGTGAGGACACTCTGTGATATCTTCGCGGGAAACAATCGCGCCATCAGACTGCAGACCGCAGACTGCAGACTGCAAATCTTTTGCTGTGGTCTGTGGTCTCTGGTCTGTGGTCTTTCCAGCTTGGGACTGTGCGCATTTTGCGCAGTACCAAACTGGAAGCCGATGCCCCCACCAGATCTGACGCGAGATGCACCAATCGCGGATACCACGCAGCCAATTCAGATAAACCTTGGTCCACCGATCCGGAGTGAAAACGGTTTTCCCCTGCTCATGAGCTTTGAGCGCTTTCTCGGCCAAGGGCTGCATCTTCACGAACCATTGCTTTGAGAGGTAAGGCTCGATCACGGTGTCACAACGATAACAGTGCCCGACCGCATGCAAATGCGAATCGCGCCGGACGAAAAGTCCCTGCTCTTCCAGATCCTGGAGGATCTTTTTGCGCGCCTCAAAGCGGTCCATGCCTTTGTAAATGCCACCGTGTTCATTGATCTTAGCATCCGGCGTCATGACATTGATCTGCTCGAGATGATGGCGATGCCCCATCGCAAAATCGTTCGGGTCATGCGCGGGAGTGACCTTCACAATGCCGGTCCCGAACTCGGGGTCCACGAAATCATCCGCGATCACAGGGATCTCACGGTTCAGAAGCGGAAGAATAACTTTTTTCCCGATCAGATGAATGTAGCGCGGGTCCGTCGGATGCACTGCGACTGCGGTGTCCCCCAGCATGGTTTCAGGCCGTGTCGTCGCGACCACGATATGATCTTCGCCCATTTTTTCATAGGGACCGCTCTTCCCCGCAATCGGATACTTAATATGATAAAGGCCACCCTGCATATCCTTGTGCGCGGCTTCTTCATCGGAAAGCGCGGTCTGGCAGCGAGGACACCAATTGATGATGTAATTCCCGCGATAAATAAGTCCACGCTCGTAAAGCGTGACGAACGCTTCGCGCACCGCCTTGGAAAGGCCCTCGTCCATCGTAAAGCGTTCGCGGGTCCAGTCGCAGGAAGAACCGAGTCGGCGGAGCTGGAGCGTAATGGTCGAACCGTGCTCGTTCTTCCATTTCCAGACTTCTTCGAGGAATTTTTCTCGGCCGACATCCCAACGGGTTTTCTTTTCCTTGGCGAGCTTTTTCTCCACCACATTCTGCGTCGCGATCCCCGCGTGATCCACGCCCGGCACCCAAAGCGTGTCCCGGCCCTTCATACGATTCCAGCGGATAAGAATATCCTGGATGCTGCTATTCAGCGCGTGGCCCATGTGTAAGATGCCTGTCACGTTCGGTGGCGGGATGACTATTACGTAAGGACGGACTGCAGACTGCAGACTGCAGTCCGCAGGTTTTTCTTTCGTTTTTTCGGTAGTCCGTTGTCTGCCCTGACTTCTATTTTCCTTTGCTTGATGGTAGTCAGGGCTGCCCCAATTTCCGCTCTGCTTCAATTGATCGGTATTGGGACTGTGGTCTGTAGTCTGAGGAGCGACCCCGTCGCTCCGTGGGCGGAAATAGCCCTTGGCTTCCCAAAGGGTATACCACTTCGTCTCGACTTGCTTAGAGTTGTATTGTTTGTCTAGATCCATAATTCGCGCAACGTACTACGCGCAACGCACAACGAAAGACACACGACGAAACCCTTTAGGTATTTACGTTGTGCGTTGACCGTTGCGCGTTGCGCGAGGTTTATCCCTTATGAAGTTTATACTCGATGGCTTCGACGAGGGCTTTCCAGCTGGCTTCGATGATGTTCTCGTGAACACCGACCGTGGTCCAAGCTTTCTGCTTATCCTGGAATTCGGTGAAAACGCGCACCTTGGCGGCCGTCCCCGCCTCGGAATTGACGACGCGCACTTTATAGTCGGTAAGATGGATCTCGGAGATCGACGGGAAGGATCGTCCTAGCGCTTTCCGGAGCGCGGAATCAAGCGCATTGACCGGGCCGTCCCCTTCCGCGGACTCCACATGCTCGACGCCCTTAGCGATCACACTCACATCCGCGACCGAACGAGGCTTGCCGGCACCGATCTCTTCCGTACGCACAGAAACAGATCCGGTCTCAAAGAACGGTTTAAACTTTCCGAGGACCCGCTGCACCAGAAGCTCGAAACTCGCCTCCGCCGCCTCAAATTGATAGCCTTCATATTCCAGACGCTGGATCTCGGCCAGGATCTTCTTGGCCTCCGGAGAATCTTTCTGGAATTTCATTTCAAGTTGCTGGGCCTTGATCATGATATTCGTCTTCCCGCCAAGCTCGGAGACCAGATAACGGCGATAATTGCCCACCGCATCCGGTTTGACATGCTCATAGGTCTTTGCGTTCTTCACCATCGCGTCTATGTGGACGCCGCCCTTGTGTGCGAACGCGGAGCGTCCGGTGAACGGCTGGCTATTCACGAGCTGCATATTGCAAACTTCGGCCACATAATGGGAAAGCGACGTAAGTTCCCTCAGCTTTGCGGGAGGAAAACATTTGACGCCCATCTTGAACTGCAGATCCGGGATGATGCTTGCGAGGTTTGCGTTCCCGCAGCGCTCGCCGTAACCGTTGATCGTCCCCTGTACGAGAACGCATCCCTCGCCGACCGCTTGGATGGAATTCGCGACTGCCAGCTCGGAGTCATTATGACAATGGATTCCAAGCGGCGTTTTTACGGAACGCTTCACTTTCAGGATCGCGTGACGCACTTCGTGCGGCAAGCTGCCGCCATTCGTATCACAAAGCGAGAGATTATTGGCGCCAGCCTTCGCGGCTTGCTGGAGCGTCTTCAGCGCGTATTCCGGGTTCGCCTTGAACCCGTCAAAGAAATGCTCCGCGTCATAGATCACTTCGATCTTCCGGTCTTTGAGATACGCGACCGTCTCATAGATCATGAGAAGGTTTTCTTTAAGAGTGGTCTTGAACACCTCAGTCACGTGCATATCCCAGCATTTCCCGAACACCGTCACAACCTTGGTGCCGGCATCCAGCAAGGCCTTGATCTGAGAATCTTCTTTGACCTTCATGTGGGCGCGACGCGTGGAACCGAATGCCGCGATCTTGGAATGCCGGATCCCCGCCTTTTTGACCGCAACGAAGAACTCCATATCCTTCGGGTTCGAGCCCGGCCATCCGCCTTCGATATAGTGAACGCCAAACTGATCGAGCCGCTTCGCGATCAACACCTTGTCATGCGAAGACAGACTGATCCCCTCAGCTTGTGAGCCGTCTCTTAATGTTGTGTCGTAAAAGAGGATCTTTTTATTTTTAGCCGTCATTTATTTTTCCAAGGAATTCAGTAATCTCCGGTACTTCTTGCCAATGGCAATATTAATAACAATCGTCGAAATCACCAAAATAAGAATCGCGGCATAAACACCTATCATGGATGGCTCAGGTCGAAAGAGAACCGCTCGCCACACCGCCGCAAATTCCGGTAAATTAATATGTTTGTCAGCGTCTAAAAAAGGCACCATCGACCGCAACATGGTGTAGTGCATAGAAAAAGAGCCCAAGATAAAACCAATAGTAATCGTAAACATCCAGTTGATAACCTGATAAACCATAAACTCTTTCTTTTTCATATGATCCCCCCTATTTGACATTCCCGCGCAGGCGGGAATCCAGACTGGATCCCCGACAGAAACATTCGTGGATGACAGGGCTATTGCCCCGTCATTTTTTTCCCAGCCCAAATGCCTGATGGATGGCGCGGGCGGCGAGCTTGCCCTTGTCGCCGGCGACAACGACCGAGATCTTGATCTCGGAGGTGGAGATCATATCAATATTGATCTTGTTCTTGGCCAGGGTCGAGAACATCTTGGACGCGATCCCGGAATGCGAACGCATACCGATCCCGACGATCGAAACCTTCGCGACATTCTCATCGCAAACGACATCCTTCACGCCGAGCTTTTTTGCGTTCGTCTTCACGACCTTCATGGCTTTCGCAAGTTCGTTCTTAAAAACGGTAAAGGAGATATCCGTGGAATTCGTATTGGTCTTGTTCTGAATGATCATATCCACGTTCACGTTCGCGTCCGCCAGGGTCTGGAACACCTTGGCCGCCACGCCCGGACGATCTGAGACTCCGAACAGGGTGATCTTGGCTTCATCTTCTGCAAGGGCAACACCGCTGACAACGACTTCTTCCATTTTCTTGTTCTCCTTTGTAATAAGAGTTCCTTTAACTTCCTTATGTGAATTGCACACCCAAATGGGCATGTTGAATTTTTTTCCGACTTCGATCGAGCGAGAGTGCATGACTTTCGCCCCGAGGGACGCCAGCTCCAGGATCTCATCGTAAGTGGCGATATCCATCTTTGTTGCTTCCGGGATTACGCGAGGATCCGCCGTATAGATGCCGTCTACGTCCGTATAGATCTCGCAATGCTTCGCTTTCAAGGCCACCGCGAGCGCCACGGCCGTCAGATCGGATCCGCCGCGCCCAAGCGTTGTGATCTCACCCGAGGGCGTTTGGCCCTGGAACCCGGCTACGATCACAATCTTTCCGGCGGCCAAAGCTTTCTTGATCCGGTCCGCGCTGATGTTCTGGATACGGGCCTTGCTGTGAAATTCATCCGTGATGATCCCCACCTGCGAACCCGTGAAGGAAACCGCTTCATGCCCCAGCTTATGGACCGCCATCGCCAAAAGCGCGATCGAGACCTGCTCCCCCGTGGAAAGAAGCATGTCCATTTCGCGTTCTTTGGGATCTTTATTGATCTGATCCGCGAGCGTGATGAGGTCGTCGGTCATATCGCCCATGGCGGAAACGACCACGACGACCTTGTTCCCGGCCTTTTTAGTTCTGATCACACGCTCTGCGACCCGTAAAATTTTTTCTGCGTTGGCGACGGAAGAGCCGCCGTATTTTTGAACGATGAGCGACATAAACCATTATCCTTTTAGTTTAATGAAGGGCGCAACGCTCAACGGTCAACGCGCAACGTAAAAGCTCAAAATGGATTCGTTGCGCGTTGCGCGTAGTACGTTGCGCGCGATTATGATGCTTTCGCCATAAAAAAAGGCATCAGTTCCGTGGTTTTGTTGAATTTCACTTCGGAGGTCTTGGCCGCGATCTCCGAGAACCGTTCGATCTCATCGGCCATGATATTCTTGCCAACGACGGCGAACGGCACGCTATCGCGAACAATCTCCTTCATTTTCCAGAGCGTCGCATGCCCCGGAGTGACAAGAAGGCGCGAATCTTTGGAACGCTCCAGATATTTTCGGATCTTCGAGAGCACAAAAAAGTCGATCCCCTCGATCGCCGCGATCTTATTCTTCACTTCTCCCGTCCGCGCCGCTTCTTCGGGAGTGTGGAGATGGAGACACACAAAATCCTTCTCTTCCAGCGCATCGATCGCCACCTTGGAGATCTTGTCATAAAAAGCCGCCGGCTCTTCGCCTTCTTCTTTGACTTCCATGACAGTGAGTCCCGCCACACGCCCCATGCCCTTGGCGTATTCACGCGCCGCGACCATCGCGCCGCCTGAAACGTCAAAACATTCGCGAAAAGGTTTCAAGACCGGTTTCATTCCCTGACCCCAAAGCCAGATCATATTCGCCGGGTTCTCACCGAGGTCCACACGCACTTGATTGATCTCATGATCCTGCAAAAGAAGCCGCGCATCAAACATCAATTTCCGCATCAATTCCTCGCCCGGACCTTTCGGCAGAACGTCTTCGATCTTTTCGCCGATCACACTCTCCGGCACCTGGGTCTTCGCGGACAAGGCATCAAATCCATTTGCGTCCTTGATGACCGCAATGTGCCGGTGACCGGAACCCGAGAAGAACCGGACAAAATCGCTTGCGACTTTTTTGTTCAGAAAATTAACAAGCGCCTTCGCCTCTTTGGTCGTGAGCGCTCCGGCGGTCGGATCGGCCAAAAGTCCCGCGGCCTCGGTGATGAAATTCATGCAAAACGCGACTTCCTTGTCATCGAGC
>JBAXGK010000049.1:0-10220 GCA_037139435.1 Candidatus Omnitrophota bacterium
GGCTGGATATCGAGCGTGTACCCCAACCGTTTATGCTTCCCTTCCCCAAGATAAAAATTATTCTTGAGTGGAAAAGTCGCCATATCCGCCACCGGATTCTGAGATTCCTTGGCAAGCGCCTGCATATCGGTCGAGGATTTTTCCGCAATTGCCGTCGGAGCCATTGAAATGGCTGGCCCTGGGACCTCAGCCCTGGCTGACCCCGAGATCAAACACGCCATGATGACGCTTAAAAATATCCGATTTTTATTCACCAAGAGATTTCCCTTCGATATGCGCCCTTTGATCCGAAACAACGACGGCCGGGATATGTTGCACTACGAAGCCAAAAAAATCGAGCTCTTTATAACATCTTCATTCTCGCTAACGGATCCTCGAAAAAAAGATCTTTTTTGTTTTATCAACGCCGACCACGCGGATCAACTCGGAAGCCGCACAGTAGAAAAGCAAGAGCACGGCAACCCAGATCTCGCCCGACCAAAAAACCGGCCAGACGATGTCGGAGGCCAGACGGTCAAACGAGGCGACGAAGCCACCGCGCTTGAGAATCTGGTGGACAAGCTCCTCCGTAAAAAGGAACAGGAACGTGAAGAGGGCAAACGCCACGGTCTTGGACAACACGTTGAAGATCAGGGGCCTCCGGGGATAAAAATTCAAGAACGGGAATTTATCCGCGATAAAAATCGCCTTCGAAACCATCAGCGCCCCGAGCAAGGCCATGGCGTGGGCGTGGGAGGCGATCCCGTACTCCTTAAGCGTCAGCGCCCGGGTGACAAAAAGAACATGGAACATGACAAGAAAGAAGATGAAGGTCGGCAGGATCTCTAAAAACTCTTTTTTTATGCGGATGAGTATACTTTTCATGGTGCGCCAAGCCTCCTATTTCTCTCCGCCGGTTCATCCGGCAGGGATCCGAGCATTTCCTTACTTCAAAATAGCTTCCACTCCAGAAAGGCCCCGGCAGCTCTCCTCGAGGAACGCCGTATTCACGATTTTTCCTGTTTCACTTGAGCATACATGCTGACCAGCCTCGCGATAAAGATCGCGAGATACAATTGCCCCGTCATGCCCTCCAGGCAGGCAAGCACCATCGCCCAATGGTTCACCGGGTACATATCCCCGAAACCGATCGTCGTCAGAGTTGAAACACTGAAGATGAAAAAGTAGGTCATACACGGCGTGGATGAAAAGTGGAACGCCCCGCTATCCACGCAATAGATAATGTAATAGACGAACGCCCATACGAAACCGAGCAGGAAATACACATTGATCCCCCCGGCGATCGTATCGATGGTGACTGTGGAGGAGCTGAACAATTTGGAACTCATAAAAAATATACACAGCAATAAAAGAACGCAATAAAGGGAGCACAGCGCGATGCTCAGAGGGATGGTATAGGAAGCGCCCAAAGAGAAATTGAGCAGCGTCAGGAGAGAGAACACCAGCACCCCTAAACCGGCTACGATCCAAAGCAACTTCTTGCCGACCCCAAGCGTCCTCAGAATAAAAAACACCGCGAGGATAAAGACCGGAGTAATAACGGGGATCTTCGGATGGATCTCATTAATGTAAGGCGAGGACAGACAGATCAAAAGGATCACCATCAAAAGATGCGCGTGCTTATTCATGAAGAAAGCTTTTTCGGAACCTATTTTCATATTTTAGAAACTCCTATGAAATACGTGCTTGCACAGATCAGAAATTGAAACTTGTCTCGACCCCAAGAACCAGCGAATCGCCGATATTTCTTTGTCCATTCGGGTTGATGACATACTGAATATCCGGCGTGATGTAGACCCAGGGCCCCATCTGGAACCGGTGGTTGAGCTCCAACACCATTTCGTTGCCCTGACCTAAAAGATCCGGGCTGAAATGACCCAGAACAAAACAGAACGCCGTCGCGTCCCGGTTTCGGTTAGGCGGCAGCCCCTGATACACCAGGCCGGCCACAAGCTCATACGTCTGGACATTGATATTCTCCTGCGGCGCAAGAACGGCCGTGCCCCACACCGTCAGCCCTTTCGGACGATCCAGCGGCATGGTGTTCTGCTGATGATACGCCTGCTGACGCCGTTCGGCAAACATAGCGCCCGAGCGCATGTGGGCCGGCCCTTCATAGTCCAACCACTCTCCTTTATAAATCATCTGATCCGCGATCAAGTAAAAGCCATAATTACCGTGCCTCCGCTTGGAGGGGTCCGAGAGGTCTGTGAAACGGCTGCTCTCATAATAACCTCCGAAGGTCGCGCTCCCAGGAAGTTTATTTTGCTTTTTATCTTGCCCGCGCGCGTACGTGACCTGCGCGACAGCAAGACAGCCCTGTCCCACATCGAAGCTGAAGTCGGCGCCATGGCTACCAGTTTCCGCCACACCCGAATCGGCATTGTAGAGGCCCGCAATGAAGTGCCATTCCTTGTTCGGCTGATAAGTGAAACGCGTGCCCCAGGCGGCCGTCCGATAATGCGGAAAGAACACATTGGAGACGATCGCCGCGGGCCTGCCGTTAATGGCGCTCGTCACATAATACTGGTACATCGGCGAGACCGCGAACACGTCACCCGCGAAAAGACGTCCGGCCTCAAGAAAGATCTTGTTCTCCAGGGCAGAAAAAGACAGGTCGAGCTCCCCGAAGTAATAGCCGCCGTTTGTGTAGACTTCCTGCACGCCGTAGAAATTTCCGACCGCGTTAGAAAGGTTCCGTCCAGACGCCCAATAGTTGCTGAGGGTGAGCGCCAAACCTTTGAGGGAAGCCATCTTCTCGAAGTCGAGCGCCGCCGCAAGGGAAAGGAATCCCGAATATCTCGTGGCCTGGTAAAGTCCGCCGACGGGGTTACCCCCGACATCTGTGGAATAATTCGAAGAGATCGTGATCCCGGCATCCTTGAGGGTTTTCCGGGCTCCTCCCCAATCACCGGTCGCGGTATTCTGCGACAACCACGACTCCACCCACGAAACGTTTTGAGCGGGAATGTTTTCCGCGGCAAACGCAACCGTCGTGATCAATCCGAGAAAAAGGACCGCAGCGATTTTTCTCATCCGGCTTATCGAGCGAAATACTTTTTGAGTCCGGCCTGATCCCCTTTGTCCTGTGCGAGGGCAAGCATGAGAAGAAGCCGCGCCTTCGGTCCGGTCAGATCACCTCCCAGGATCACGCCCGCTTTTTCAAGCGTCGCGCCGCCGCCCAGGTCGCCATACATCGGCCAAACACCGCTGTGGTAAACAGGCGTGGTGATCACCACTGCAATTTCTTTTCCAAGAGCGTATTCAACCGCTTTGAAGACATCCGCGTTGACGTTCCCGGCGCCCACACCTTCGATCACGATTCCTTTCGCACCTTGATCCACGGCAAAACGCACAAGAGCGCCGTCATCGCCGGCAAATGTTTCCAGAAGCACTACTTTCGGCAATTGGGCGGGCAAAGAAAGTTTTTGCCGGCCGAGGGCGTCGTTAAAGCGGACAACCTTCCCCATACATAGGTACCCGAGATACCCCTTCTCGCCGGAATCAAACGTCTGGACGTTGGTGGAGTTGGTCTTCCGCACGTTCCTCGCGGAATTGACATACTGATTAAGCGTAACGGTAACCCCCCAATCCTTTGCCTCTTGCGAACAAACCTGGATCACGGCGTTCAGAATATTCGCCGGCCCGTCCGGAGAGACATCGGAAGCATCGCGCATTGCCCCGACAAAAACAACCGGCTTATCGGTCGTAAGCGTTATATCGAGAAAATACGAGCCCTCGGCCATCGTGTCCGTGCCATGGGTCACAACCGCCCCTTGGATGGCCGGATCCTTGAGAAGGTCGTCGACGGTCTTGGATAGCTTCGCCCACATCTCGGGCGTCATCTGGGAACTATCAATATTAGAAAATTCGATGACTTTGATATTGGCGATCTTGGAAAGCCCGGGCACGGCCTCAAGCAGATCTTTACCGGACACCGCCGGCACCGCGCCGCCGGTCTTGGGATCGAGTTTTTCAGCGATCGTTCCGCCCGTGGTCACGATGACCACTGTGGGCAATTCGGCCCGAGAAAACGCTGGAAAAACCACAAGAAATGCTACGAAGCAGAACGCGAAACATAAAAGAAATTTACGATCTTCTAATTTTTTCATACCCACCCCCCTTTTTTTGAAATCACATCATATTGACGACAAAGCTGCCCATAACCGTAAGCACAACGTTGGCAACCGCGTACGGAACGGCGTAGGCGATCGCCGGAACGGAACTTTCCGAGTCCTCGGTCAGCACATTAAGCGCCGCCGTGATATTATGAGCGCCCGTCAGAGAACCGAGCAACAAAAGTATATTCATCTTGAAAACCTTCCGGCCAAAAATAAAACCCACCAGAATGGGGATGGTCGTGACCGCTATTCCGGCAAGAAAAATCGCCACCCCATTCGTCTTGAATGAATGCACGGCCTGGGGCCCTGCCGTGATACCCACGCACGCAATAAAGAAATTCAGCCCAAAATCGCTCATGAGCCATTGCGCCGGCCCGGGAATCTGGCCGAATGTCGGATGGATCGCTCTCAACCATCCGCAGAAAAGTCCGGCGACCAGCACCCCTCCTCCGACACCGAGTGTGATCGGCAGCCCCCACTCCGGTATCACGATAAGACCGAGTAGCGTGCCCGCAATACAACCCACGGACAGGGTCGTAAGATCGGTCATAATCGTGGGGCGCTCCACATACCCCAAGAGCTTCACAACGCGCTCAACGTCATCCTTCCCGCCGATGAATTGCAACAAATCGCACTTGTGAACGACCGTATCTCGCGCGACCGGCAGCTCATGGCCTTGCCTCGTGATGCGCCTCAAAAAGACCCCGTGCGCCTTCCTATCCTTGCTTAATTCCCCCAGGGTCTTGCCCGCGATATTCTTGTTGAGAACACATACCTCCATAACTTCTCCCGTCATATTCCCGACTTCCGAGGGATCGGTCTCGGGGCCTATGAGATCCGACGCGCGCACCATAAGGTTCGGGCGCCCCACGATCATGAGGACATCCCCCGCCTGTAGGATCGTATCCGGCGCTGATTCCAAAAGGGCCCCGGCCCTTTTGATCTTATCGATCGCCATGCGCCCCGGAAACATCGCTTCGATCTCTTGAACCTTCTTACCCGGGATGCCGCTATTCATAGCCTGATAAGCCCTGAGGTCCAGCTGTGACGCCCAGGAGAATTCTGTATCACTGCCGCCATCCTCCGAGGTAAGGCCCATCTCTTTTTCCAGTTTTCTCGCCTCAACCTTCAGATCCACCTTCAGGAACCGGGGGATCAATTTTATAATAACGATCGCGCCGGCCGTTCCGAAAATGTAGGTAATGGCATAAGCAACGGCCACGTTGGCGTTCAAGACTTGCTTCGCAGCCACGGCCAGGGGTAATTGGGAAATGGCCCCTTCCGACGTTCCCAAAGCCGCGGAGGTCGTCATCGCGCCAGCGAAGATGCCGGCAGCCGTCCCTTGACCCAGCCCCAAGAGCTTCACAAGGATAAAGACCGAGGCGACCGCCGAAAAAGCTACGACGAGCGTAACCAAAATATATTTGTACCCATCGCCTTTGAGCGCGCCGAAGAACTGAGGACCGACCTTATAACCGATGCAAAAAATAAACAGGGCAAAACTTATGTTCTTGATGATCGCCGGGACCTCGATCCCGACCTGCCCCACCACCAGGGCCGCCAAAAGAACAGAAGCCGTCGTGCCGAGACTGACCCCAAACACCTTGATCCTTTTACCCAAAAAATAACCGATCGCGAGCGCCAGGAATATGACGATCTCCGGATTGGTCCGCATGATCACAGCCATGTCATGTAACATCGTTGCCTCCTTATGTGAACGTCCCCTCCCCCCGTGGAAGGAGTGAGTGGAGGAGGCCGGTTCTGCCGTGTTCTGAGTTTCCCCCTCCCAGCCCTCCCCACCTAGGGGAGAATCCATGAAAATCCAACCGTAAAACTACTTCCCTGCCGCTTTCCACGTTTCGTAATAATCTTTGAGAAGGTCGCTGATGCCTTTGCCGATGGCGGTATAGGCCTCGTCGGAAAGGTTCGCGAGCGACACCCTAACCGACATGTTGGGGGCGTCAAACCCTCCCCCGTCCATCAGCACGATCGATTTTTCGTCGGCCAGGCGCCACACGAAATCGATCGGCTCATAGTTTTTGACGAGATAATCAGCGAAATCTCCACAGTATCGCGCCTTGGCAAGCGCCGGAATATCGATCGTCGTGTAGTAACGCGCGTCATATTGATTATCCGGAGCTGGAATGCCGACGGCCTCGTAGAGATTTGCGAAGCGCTTCCTCACGATATCCTGCGCCATTTTTTTGTAGGTTCCCTTTTGATCGATCAGACAATGGAGAGAGAAGAGAACCATCATCACCTGCTGAGGCGTCGAAAGACCTGCCGTGTGATGCAAAGCCACAGAACGAGAATCGGCTACCATCCGGTCAATCAACTTCATGTGGTCGGGATCAAGCTCCACATGACAATACCGCTGGTGGAGCGCCGTTTTCTCCGCCGAGGAGAGAGACGCGATCTTTTTGTCGAGAACGTTGTTCTCATGAAGACCGATCACGCCGAGGCGCCATCCCGTCGCGCCAAAATATTTCGAAAAGGAATAGACGAGGATCGTGTTCTGCGGCACGGCAGCCGCAAGCGACCGGAAGCCGTTGACGAACGTACCGTAAACGTCGTCGGTCAGAACGATGAGATCTTTGCGGCGCGTCCGGATAAGCTCAGCGATCTTATCCAGAGATTTTTGCTGCATACTCACCGAGGTGGGATTGGAAGGATTCACGAGAAAGAACGCCTTGACGGCAGGGTCCGCGAGCTTTTCTATTTCGGAATCGGGATATTGCCAGTCGGAATTTTCGTCCTGCTTGATCTCAAGCTCGATTAACTCATAATCATTCAGCTGCGGGATCTCGATATACGGCGTAAAGATGGGAGTGCCGAGCGCGATCTTGTCGCCTTTATGGATCAGCTTGTTCTCGGAGAGGCTGGTAAAAATATAATCCATGGCCGCAGTGCCGCCTTCCACGGCAAAAAGGTCGAACTTCCCTACGGACGCGTCGCTGCCAAACATTTCCTGTTCGAGATATTTATGAGCGATTTGCTCACAGAGCTCAAGCATCCTGTCCGGGGTCGGATAATGATCCCCCAGAATGGCATCGACCATCTCATTGAGGAAATCATCGCCGTCTATCTTAAGAACGGTGCGAACATGCTCGAATATGGCTCCGAGGAACACGACGCCTGGCATTCCCGCTCGCTTGGCAAGAAAATCCATGAAACGCTTCGAGATTCCCTCTTTTTGCGCGACCCCGCCGAGGCCTGGCCGATGAGGACTGCGCTGGGATTCCTCGAGTGAGAACAACCCGAACTGAAAAAATCCTTCCCGCGGCTCGATCGCAACCCAGTTCGGATTCCCTCTTCCCGCGTTCAGCATGATCTTTTCGCGGTGGGTCTCGGCCATGCCGATCAGCTTATTTTTCAGTTCGAACGGGCTTAAAGCCTCATAGCCTTTTTCTTCGTCTGCACGCTGCATATCGCGTTCCTTTCGTTGAGAGAATCCGGCGCCTCATTCGTTTCCATCCGGCCGGTTTTCTGTTTTACTTCGCCTCATAAACAATATTTCCGCCAACGATGGTTTTTAGAGGCTTCACGTCCTTGAGATTTTCTTTTGGCATCGTGAAGATATCCTCGGAGAGAACGGTCATGTCGGCAAACTTTCCCGGCTCGATCGAACCCTTCCGGTCGGATTCTCCGATCGATTCCGAGGCCCAAACTGTCCACATCTTAAGAGCCTCGGTAACCGTCACGGCCTGATCGGGCTCAAAAATACCGTCGTCTGAATTCCGCGTCACGGCGGCATAGATCGCGAGGAACGGGTTGACGTTATCGAGGTAGATCCCGGTCACGTCCGACCCCGCCGCCGGCTTAAGTCCCGCGTCGATCATCGTACGGAATTTGAATCCGGTCCGTGTCCTTTCAGGCCCCATATTCTCGTAGTCGGCTTTGACAAGGTCCAGAAGCCAAACCGGCTGGGTCAGAGCTTTGAAATTCCCTCTATCGTTTAGGGCCTTCGCGCGAGCGATCTGCTCGTCGGTGACCTGGAACATACCAAAGTGCTCGATATGCATGATCGGACCGGCCTTACCCGATTTGACCAAATTTTCATAGGCTGTAAGACCGATATCGGTGGCGGCATCGCCCGAACAATGCATCATGCTCATCACACCGTTCTTTGCGGCGATCTCGGCAAAATGGTTCGCAACCGCCTGCGGCGTCACGAGCGTTCCCCTTTCCCCAGGAGGATCGGTATCAAAATGTCCGACATACGGACCGTACATGTAGCCTGTCCGGCAATCATTCTCGCCGTCGATCCACACTTTGATCCCTCCGAGACGGTACCATGCAGGATCCGCGCTCTGGGGCATGCGGAATTTGCTAAGATCCTCAGGCATATCCTCGCCGTTGGCAGAGGTCCACACCGAAGTCGTATAGCGGATCGTGGGCTGCACTTTCATTCCGGCAATCTTTTGTAGAACCGGCAATGCGGCAGCAGGGGTGATCGCCAATACTGAGGTAAACCCGTGCGCGTTCCAGAATTCCTGGAGATCCTTCGTGTAGTACTGCTCCAGTTGGGCGACCGTCGGCGTGGTCGGCACATCGGCTTGCGCGTCGGTCAACACTCCGGTCGGCTCGCCGTCCTTATCCAGGATGACGGAACCGCCATGCGGAAGCTTTGTCATGCCTTTCGTAATACTGAGTTTTTTCAATGCTGCCGTATTCGCTATGCCCATGTGCGTGCCATTGGCGACCAGGATCGGGTTGTCTGGGGACGCGATATCGAGCTCCGCCTTGGTGGGCATACGCTTTTCTTCAAACTTATTTTCGCTTGCCGAGACACACGCCGCGAAGATCCATTCCCCCTTGGCGGTCTTCTTCACCCACGCGGCGATATGTTCGAGCGCCACTTTAACGGACGGGGTCTCAGGAAAGCGGCAGTCCACCCAAGTTTCCTTCATCATCATCGCTTCCATCGGATGACAATGCGCGTCGATCAGCCCCGGCACCACGGTCTTGCCGCCGAGATCGATCATTTTCGTCGCAGGCCCTGCGAGCTTCTTCATTTCATCTGAGGACCCCACGCTTTCAAACTTCCCGTCCTTAACCGCAACTGCTTCCGCCGTCGAGCCTGCGGCATTTAGCGTCGCGATCTTCCCGTTGAAATAGATCACGTCCGGATCCGCGGCAAACGCCGCCACCGGCATAGATACAAATGCTGCCATCATGATTGCTGCTATTATTTTTTTCATAGCGCCTCCTTGAAAACCTTGTTTATTGCTCATGGGCTAGATCGAACGCGTACCTTTAAATCCAAACTTTTATCGATAAATTCAGACCATTTCCCTGAGATCGATATTTTCTTTTCTGCTTTCGACTTCCTGAGGTTCAGCCCCGATTCGCGCGATAGGGGCATGATAAACATACGCGTAATGGATGGTCTGGCCATCGACGGTGCTGGGATTCATGCTGAGATATCCCTCGTAGCGCGCTTCTGATAACTCCTCCGAAACATTGAACCCGAAAAAATCTTCCAGCGTCAGATCGCGATCGACGACCATCATTCGATAAGGGACGCGGATCCCGGGCGGGGGTAGTGCCAGAACTTTTTTGTATTGGCGGTACTGCTCCTCGGGAATAACGCTTCCGATACCGAACGCCTCAAAATCATCCAGCGTCAAGGCCTCCAGATCCCCTTCCTGGACCGGCCCCATGTAAATAGGCGCCTCGTTCTGCAGGAGGATGCCCGAAGCCGCATTTTCCGCCGCAGGATCCTCGGCATAAGAAACTAACTGCCCAGAAGCCATCATTAAAATCGCCAAAAGCGTTACGGTTTTGAAAAAACCAAAACTTATATTCACCGAAAAAGGCATCGGTTAACCACCTTAGGCCTGCAATAGCATGAGACTGACCATGGCCACAAGGGCCAGTAGCAATGCGGCAGCAAACAATATTTTATGGTGACGTTTCATCTAGGACTTCTCCGGTTTAGGCGTCAGTATCGATTACTTCCTCGTCTTTGAGCTCCTCATCGACCGAGGCCGTGTCCTCGGACAAGCTATCCGAGTTGGGTTCAAGTGCCTTTGGAACCTCAGAGGATATCTCGGTGCGGCTCACAGCCGACTCCGCCGGCTCCGCAAAAACCTTCCC